>JBDSIP010000267.1:0-3372 GCA_039917915.1 Thermoflexales bacterium | reverse complement strand
CGCCTCATTTCGAACGCATCGCCCCGCGTGTTGGGGCTCGTACTCCGTGGGTTTCAACCCACGGGCGTCTTGCGCGAGTCGCGCCTCATTTCGAACGCATCGCCCCGCGTGTTGGGGCTCGTACTCCGTGGGTTGAAACCCACGGCTACCCTCATTCGGTCGCTCCGCGACGGGAAAGCGTCCGGCGATCTTGTCCGCCCACCCACCGTGACCGGATGCTGAGAAAACTCGCCCCCCTGCGGTAAAATCCTGCCCCGATGCCTGAGCTTCACGTCTCCACGCACCCCCTGATCCGCCACAAGCTGGCGATCCTGCGCGACAAGACCACCGAGCCCAAAAAGTTCCGCCAGCTCATCCGCGAGATCGCGATGATGATGCTCGTCGACGCCACGGTCGACATGCCCATCGTCGAGATCAGCGTCGAAACCCCGATGGGCGCGGCCAAGGGCCACCGGATGGGCGCCCGCCTCGGGCTCGTACCCGTCTTGCGGGCCGGCCTCGGGATGGTCGACGGGGTGCTCGAGATGGTCCCCTACGCCCAGGTCTGGCATATCGGGCTGTATCGCGACGAGCACACCCTCCGCCCGGTCGAGTACTACAACAAACTCCCCGTCCAGCCCACCGTCGACGTGTGCCTTGTCCTCGACCCCATGCTCGCCACCGGCGGCAGCGCCAGCGCCACCATCGACATCCTCAAGCGCTGGGGGGCTCGGACCATCAAATACCTCGGACTGATCGGAGCGCCCGAAGGCGTGGCCCGCCTGCATACAAATCACCCCGACGTGCCGATCTATCTGGCCGCCCTCGATGAGCGGCTGAATGAGAACGGATACATCATGCCCGGCCTCGGCGATGCGGGCGACCGCCAGTTCGGCACCTGAAAACCAACGCGGGGCGCGTGCTGCGGGTTCTGAGAACGCGGCACGAGTCACCCACCACGGATAACGCACATGCTCCAACTGATTGACCAGATTTTCACCACGCTCGGCAGCGGGCCGTTTCCGGTCCTCGCTTACGTGCTGCTGTTTTCCATCGTCTTCGCTGAAAGCGGCCTGTTTTTTGGCTTCTTCCTGCCCGGCGACAGCCTGCTCTTTGCGGTCGGCGCGCTGTCGGCCGTTGCCCCGGAGCGGCCATTCAACATCTTCATCCTGCTCCCCCTCACGTTTACCGCGGCGGTGCTGGGGGACAACGTCGGCTACTGGTTCGGCAAGAAGACCGGCCCGCGCATTTTCGCCCGCGAGGATTCGCGCTTCTTTAAGAAGCACTATCTGCTCTCGGCCCGGGCCTTCTATGAGAAGCATGGCGGCAAGGCCATCGTCCTCGCCCGCTTTGTCCCCTTTGTGCGCACCTTTGCCCCGATCGTCGCTGGGGCAGTCGAGATGCACTACCGCGATTTCATCTTCTACAACTTGCTCGGTGGGTTGATCTGGGCCGTCGGGGCCACCCTGGCCGGCTACTTCTTTGGCCAGATTCCCTTCATTCACGACAATTTTGAGCTCGCCGTTGTCGCCATCGTCTTTGTGTCGGTCCTCCCGATCGGGGTGCACTGGCTTTCCGACAAGCTTAAGGAGCGGGCAGCCGCCCGCGCGGAGAAGGCCGCTCAGGCCGCCAAGGTCTAGCAATGGCCAACCGGCCTGGCCAGTTGGCAGAGGCGGACGCGAAGCTGGACGGCTATGCTCATCCGAGACCAGGCAGTGCGCAGCAGAGAGTCATGTACCGTCATTGAAACAGGGCACCCGAATCGAGATGGCCCGGCGAAGCCGGGCCATCTCGATTCGGAAAACCTGATTTGGTCCGCTCGTCAGAGTCCTGGCTTGCCACTCGGCATTCATCAAACACAAGGAGAGATCCATGAGCTTCAGAATCGAAAAGGACTCGCTCGGCGAGATGCAGGTTCCGGCGAACGCCTACTACGCCGCCCAGACCCAGCGCGCCATCCTGAACTTCCCCATCAGCGGGATGCGCCCGTATCGCGCCTTCGTGTGGAGCATGGCCGCCATCAAGCGCGCTGCCGCAGAGGTCAACCGCGACCTGGGGCTGCTCGATCCGAAACTCGCCGCGGCCATCATGCAGGCCTGCGAAGAGGTCATGGCCGGCCAGTTGGCCGATCAGTTCGTGGTGGATCCGTTCCAGGCCGGGGCCGGCACCAGCCACAACATGAACCTCAACGAGGTGCTCGCGAATCGGGCAAACGAAATCCTTGGGGTGGGGCTGAATGCCGCCGAGAAGAAGCCCGTCAACCCGAACGACCATGTCAACATGGCCCAGAGCACAAACGACACGATCCCGACCGCAATCCGGCTGGGCTGTCTGTGGCGCCTGCCCGACCTGCTCAAGGCCGTCGGCGACCTTGCGGCCGCCCTCGAGGCCAAGGCAGCCGAGTTCGATGATGTGGTCAAGAGCGGGCGCACCCATCTGCAGGACGCGGTGCCCGTCCGCCTGGGTCAGGAGTTCGGCGGCTACGCCAAGGCCGTCCGCCGCGACGCCGACCGCATTGCGCGTGCCGGCGACGCCCTGCGCCGCATGCCGATCGGCGGGACCGCCACCGGGACCGGCCTGAACGCGCATCCGGCCTATCACGCCGGGATGGTCAAGGTGATGTCGCGCCTGATCAGCCAGCCGCTGCAGGAGAGCGACAACCTGTTCGAGGGCATGCAGAGCATGGCCGACGCGGCCGATTTCAGTGGCAGCATGCGCACGTTGTGCATTACCCTCACCCGGATCGCCAACGATTTCCGCCTGCTCAGTTCGGGGCCGACCACCGGCCTGGACGAAATCCGGCTGCCGGCGGTGCAGCCCGGCTCATCGATCATGCCGGGGAAGGTGAATCCGGTCATGGCCGAGATGCTCAACATGACCTGCTTCCACGCCCAGGGCAACGATCACGCGGTGGCGCTGGCGGCCCAGGCCGGCCAGCTCGAGCTGAATGTGATGATGCCGATCATCGCCCACAACCTGTTCGAGATGATGCAGGTCCTGATCGGCGCGATCAACGCGTTCACGACGAAGTGCGTGGTCGGCATCACCGCCCAGCGTGAGAAGGCCACTGCCTGGCTCGGGCGCAACGCCATCGTGGTCACCGCCCTCAATCCGGTGATCGGCTACCAGGCCGGGGCCGAGTTGGTAAAAGAGGCGATGAAGCGCAATGCCACCATCCGCGAGGTGGCCGCCGCCCGGATCGAGGTGGGCACGCTGACCATGAAGGATGGCTCGCCGATCACCCTGGCAGATGTCGACGCGGTCCTGTCCGACCTGCGCAAGCTCACCGATGGCGGGCTGGGCGGCCCGGCCGGCGGCGGCTGAGCACACCAGAAAGAGATTGTTTTTGGAAGCGATATTGCCCGCCCCGGCGTACGCCGGGGCGGGCAATAT
>JBDSIP010000266.1:0-4772 GCA_039917915.1 Thermoflexales bacterium | reverse complement strand
CAGGCGGAAATCGGGTGGCGACTAGGGGGATGTTGTCGCCGCGCGCCGGCGCGCGGCCGAGAAGACGGCCATGCTGATCGCGGCTGCGAGCGACAGCGCGGCGCCGATCCCGAAGACGCCGGCGAAGCCGACCACGCCAACAATTGCGCCGCCGAGACCGGCCGCGCTGGACCAGCCCAGACCGACGCCGACGTTGTTGAATGACGAGATCGTCGTCCGCCATTGCGGCGCGACCAATTCCTGGCTGAACAACTGGCGGGCCTGTGCGGCAATCCCGATCAGCGAGATCGCAAGGATGTAGCAGATCGCGGCGGCCGCCAGAGCAGGGACGAGCACGAGCACGGTCATGCAGGCGGCGACACCCAGCGATACGGCGGCCAGCGTGTTGGTATTGCCAACCCTTCGCAGCACGGCCGGGATCGAGAGCGCAGTGGCGACGGAAATCACCTGGGCGGCCGCGCCGATCAGACCGATTTGGGCAACCGGGGTCATGAGCTGGCGATCGAGATAGACGTTGAAGAAAGCGCGCAGCGCGCCTTCAGACGCGGTTTGCAGAAAGACCATGAAGGCCAGCAACGTGAGCAAGCGGGTTGGCTGCGGATCGTGGCCCCCGGCTGTCCTGACCGGCGCAATGGGAGCCAGCTTCAGGCGCGCCCAGATGGGCGCGGCCAGGCCATACGAAAGCGGGACCAGGAAGAGCGCAACTCGGAAGGGGGCAGGCTGGTCGATGGAAGAATTGAGAATCGGAGCCAACCAACCCGGCAACTGGCCGGCAAGTAAGCTGCCGGCGAAACCAACGATGCCCAGCATGACGGCCTGGGACGTAAACGCCTGGCGCCGAAGCCGGGCCGGGCTGACCTGCATGAGCAGGGGCGCGCCACTGACCGCAAGGGGCGCGGCGCCCGCCCAGGAGATGATCCACCACCCAAACAGCCAGGTTGGCCACATTTCGCGGGGAAGCGCTTCAACCGAGAGCATCGCAGTGATCGCAACAGCCTGGGCCATGGCGCTGGTGACGAGTCCGGCCCGAAGGCCAAAGCGGCGGACAAAGAGTCCAGCCGGGAACGCGCACAGTGCCCAGGCTAATTGCCCGCTACCGGTCAACACACCGATGAATTCGGCGCCAAAGCCGAGGCGCAGCAGGAAGAGGTTGAAGAGCACCCCAAGCACGCCGAAATAGGCAAAAGACGTTATCGCCCAACCGCCCATAAAGAGCAGGAAATTGCGGTTGATCAGGCGGGTCTCGGACTCATGTTGTTCCACGCTGAATAGGTTTGGCCCGCGGGTGCAGCGCGGAGGCTAAGAACTCCCGACGTAACTCACTAACGGCGGCGACATTCCGCTCTGTCTTCCGCCGAGGCGCGCCACGTCGCCGCCGGAATGCTTTCTGTTGGTGCTACCGGGAAAGACAAGTGTAGCCCAGCCCTTCCGATTCGCAAACACCTGCGATTCTGGAACGGAATCAGGCCGGTGAGCGCGCCACGCGCCGGCGCAAAGCCGAGAACACCGTCAGGCTGGTCGCCGCAGCCAGCGAAAAAGCAGCCCCAATACCGAAGACACCCGCAAATCCGGCGACGCCGATCAAGAGCCCGCCCGCTGCCGCTGCGCCGGAAGCGCCGAGCCCAATGCCGACCTGATTGACCGATGCCGCGTTCGTTCGCCAGTGCGATGCCACCAGCTCCTGGCCGAACAGGTGGCGAACCTGGATGCCAATCCCAACCAATGACATCGCCACGATATAGCCGGCCGCGGCGACTGCAAGTGACGGCACGCCGGCAATGGCGGCCATGCACAGGGCGATGCCAAGCGAGACCGCCCCAAGCGTGCCGGCGTTGCCCGCCCGCTGCAATACCGTGGGAATCAGGAGCGAGGCTGCGACGGACCCAATCTGAGCGACCGCGCTGATGAGGCCAATCAGCGCGACCGGTGTCAGAAGCTGGTGATCGAGATAGAGGTTAAAGAAGGCCCGCAACCCGCCTTCGGCCGAGGCTTGCAGGAAGACCATGACGACGATAAAGACCAGCAGCCGGGTTGGCCGCCGATCGTGGCTGCCCTGGGAGACGGCGGGCGCCAATGGCGCAAGCCTCATCCGCGACCAGATGAAAGCGATCAGGAAGTTTGAGATCGGCGCGAGCGCGAGACCGGCCCGATAGGGCGCGGGCTGATCGACCGAGGCGTTGAGCAGCGGGGCGAACCAGGCCGGCAACTGGCCGGCGATCAGGCTGCCGGCGAAGGCAGAGATGCCGAGCACCACGGCCTGGGCGGTGAAGGCCTGGCGCCGCAGATGCGGCGGGCTGACCTGCATCAGGAGCGGCGCGCCGCTGACGGCAATCGGCGAGAAGCCGACCCCCAGCGCAATCCACCAGAAGAACAGCCAGGCTGGCCAGATTTCGCGCGGCAGCAATTCAATCGAAAGCATCGCCACGACGGCCAGCGCCTGGGAGAGCGCGCCGGCGATCAGCGAATTACGCAGGCCAAAGCGCCGCACAAAGAGGGCGGCGGGCAGTGAACACAGGCCCCAGGCCAGGCTATTGGCGCCCGCCATGACGCCGATCGACCCGGTCGTAAAGCCAAGCCGGACCATGTACAGATTGAGGAGCACGCTCATCAAACCCTGACCCGCGAATGCGAAAACAGCCCAACCGGCCAGGTAATGGACGAGATTGCGATTGAGCAGGCGACTCTCGGACTCGGAGTGACTCACGATGGATAACGTTGCGCGTGCAGGTTCAGCGCAGGCGCCCCGGCGCGAGAGTGTAGACGAAGTGGCTGGAACCCATGATCAAGGGGTGTCTCACAGCGAGACGCGCCGAGTTCGGGCAAAGGCCCGCCCCAATGCCCCCGAATTGCCGGCGCTGACCCCGACAGGTGGCAGAATATGGACATGCTGAACTGGCTGCGACTTGTTTTTGCGCGAGCCTGGCGAATGTGGGCGGTAGGCGTGGCGATCGGCCTTCTGTCGGGCCTGGTCGGCGGCTGGGTCCGCCGCGATGCCGTGGCCAGCATGAACGTCGCGCTGTTTTGGGTGATGATCGCGCTCTCGGCTATTGCCCTCGTCGCGCTGGTCTACATTGATTTACAGTGCCGGGCCCGGCGCATGTATCGCGACCGCAATCAGGCCCTCGCCCTGATTCTGACGATCGCGCTCCTGGGCGGGGCGGGGTCAATCGCCATTTTCGAGCTCGTGAGCAGCCGGGTTCCGGCCGTCACCTCGGGCCTCGATCCGGATGTCGTCAACGCTGCGCTGTCGGCCCAGATCGGTCCGCTGGGCGTCATCGCCGCGCTCGCGATCATGGCCGTGGCCGGGATTGTCCTCGCCCGATGGACCCGGGGGCGGGCTTGAATCGGGCGATCTAGACCAGTTTCAAAGCGCTGAGGGGTCCCGAATGCCCGAGAATAGCCTGGGCCAATGCCAGCGCCGATGACTCGACCTGCGCCCGAACTTGCTCGAACGATTCCGGGTCAGGCGCCTCCAGCAATTGGACGGCGTGGCGCCAAACGCGATCGCGCCAGTGGGAGACAAGCCGGGAAATCAGCCACTCATCCAACGGTCCGAGCGCCTTGTCAGCCACAACAAGCAGCCTGTTGAACGGCCCCAGCACCTCGTCCTGCACTTCATCGATAGTGGCGCCGATAACGGCATTGACATTGGAAAAATCGATAAAGCGGCATAACCGCGCGGATTCGTCCATGTCCGCCCAATCATCCTGAAGAAGTTCGCGCACGGCAAGCGCTAAATCATAGTTGATGTGAGCATTGACGCCGAGCAGCAGGTCGCGGGTGATCCAGGTCGCCGGCGAGCGGGCCGCTTCAAACGCAATCCCCCATGCCGGAGGCGCACCGGACCGCTGCCGTTCCCAGTCTTCGAGCGCGCTGAAATAGTGGCCGGCAAAAACCCGCAAAAGCATTCGCACCCAGGCGTCATCCAGGAACTTGCCGGCGCCAAACGCGCCGAGCATGTTTGCCGTCATCCGGCTGTAGCAATCCAGGAAGATCGCGCGCCGGTCGTCCGCGGCGTGCCATGAGCTTACCTGCGCGCGCATGCGCTCAAGGATGGTATCGAACTGCGTCTCGGTCAGCGCTCTCATGATGCGCACTAGTCTACGCGAACACGCGGTTGCCTATGGCGCCACTTGACCGTCGGATTTGGCGAAGAATTCGGCCTGCAGACGCGGACCTTCGATGTCGGCCTTGATCCGTCGGATCGCCGCGGCCAGCGCCCTGCCCCGAGCCGCCAGAAGGCGCTCACCCTTTTCGGCCGTGGCCGGAATTCCATCCCCGCGGTAATGGGTCGGGTGATCGGCGTACCACCAGATTGCGGTCTCGATCCCGCTCTCTCGAAGCGTCTTCATCCGTTCGAGCGGATTACCCTCGCCGTCTCCCTTGAGCTGATCGGCGTGGACGAGGTCGGGGCGGATGGCCATGATCATGCTGGTCTCCGACTCGCCGGCGTGCCCGTCGACGGCGCTTTCCCACTGCGAGTCGATCGTCTTGTCCTCGGGGAGCAGCCTGGGCTCGGCGATATAGACGATGTAGTCGCGCTTGCCGGCAAGCTGGATTTGCGAGAAGTAACGCATGAGCGAGCCGTTGCCGCCATGGGCGTTGACGATGACGATCTTGTTCAGCCCGTTCCGGGCGATCTCACGGCAGGCGTTGTCGAGCAGGGCCAGCATGACGTCGGGGTCGACGGCGATCGTCCCCGGCAGATGGCGCGCCTCAAGGATCTGATTGAAGATCATGTTCGGAAACACGATCGCGGGCTCGAGCGCGGC
>JBDSIP010000265.1:0-5117 GCA_039917915.1 Thermoflexales bacterium | reverse complement strand
GGTGATGATCGCTCCGCCGGGGGGCGACGCGCCGCCCGCGCCGAGGCGCGCGGCAGCGATGTCGAAGCCGAGGCGAACCTTGAAGGTCACAACGTTGGTCGAGGCGGTTGCCGCCGGCGCAATGGCTTCCACTGTCGCCGAAATGGGGATCTGGGCAAATGCCTGCAGGGTCACCCGGGCAGGCATGCCAACCCGCACGTTGCCGATATCGGCTTCGTCCACATCGATCTCGAAATATGGCCGCGCAATGTCGGAGACCTCGAAAGCCGTCTGACCGCCGCCGGCATAGTCGCCCGGGTCGAAGGTGACCTTGGTGATGACGCCGTCAAAGGGCGCGGCGACGGTCGAGGCCTTCACGTTGGTCTCAGATTGCTGCCAGGCGATATAAGCTTGATCGACCTTGGCCCTGGCTTGCGCGATGGTCTCCGGCGCGATGGGCGCCATCAGTCCATCGAGCTTGGCCTGAGTCGCGGCGATCTGCGCGCTTGCCGACGCGAACTGGCTATTGGCCGGCTTTTCGTAGGCTTTGTCGAGATTTGCTTTTGCCGCCTGCCAGGTGTTTGTGGCTTGTTCCAACGCCACTGCTTGAGCCGAGCCCGCGATTCCGGCCGGGTTCCGCCGATTTTGCTGATCGTAGCTCGCCTGCGCGGATCGAAGGGATGCGTCGGCGTTGGCCAGAGTTGCCTTGAGATTGGCGACCTCGTTATCGCTGGGCGCCTTGAATAGGTCGTTGTAGGCTGCCCTGGCGCTGTCGAGGGCGGCCTGGGCTGACTTGACGTCGTAGGCGTTGGGACCTTTGATTGTCTGGCTGTAGGACGCCTGCGCGCTGACGTAATTGATGTACTGCGACTGGGCGGTCAGCACCAGGTCGGATGTATCAAGCGCGCCGAGCGGCTGGCCGGACTTCACAGCTTCACCCTCTTTGACCGTGATCGTGACCACAGTTCCCGAGCGCGGGAAGACCAATGAGGCAGCGCCGCGGGGCGTGATCTTGCCGGTCGCGATGATCTTGTTCTCGATGGCGCCCTTTTCCACGGTGAAGCGGGTTGCGGCCGGGCGCGCCGTCTGCGCCGCGGCTGCGTTTGCGCCGCCAAAAGGCGAGTTGGCGCAAGCGGACAAGAGCAAAGCGCCGGCGGCCACGGCGCCAGCGAGACGATGAGTACGACGCATTTTTCCTCCAAGAATTCGAGTGGTCAGCCTTGACTGATCCGACGCAATATTTTATGGGCGCCCCGCCACACGACCCAGTGACCGGGGTCATGGATTGCTGAGCGGCAGCCAAGATTTGGTCGCCCTAACGGCGCGCATGTGCCCTGGCGCATCCGGAAGCGAGGCCACGGGCCTTGGGCATCTTTCGCGATCGAGACCTGGGGCGGCCGAAAGTCGCTCAGTAGGCGTTCATGTCATTTGTTGACGCCTCCTTAGGCGACACCGAGACGCTGAAACGAATGGCCCGCCGCATGGCAACAATGGCCCAGGTTATCGGGCGCGAGATCACCGGCCTGCAGGCCTTCGTATAGCGAGTAGCATGGAGGGTGCGCGCTTGTGAAACTTCGCGCGCCTGTCGGCTGATGGCTTCGCCGCTTTCGCGGCATCGCCACAAGCTTCATCGAGGAAACATGCGTATTCAAAAAGCAGTGGTCATAGGCGCGGGAACGATGGGAGGCGGCATCGCCGCGCTCATTGCCGGCGCCGGAATTCCGGTCACGTTGTTGGATATCCCCGCACCCGAGGGTGCCGATCGCAACGCGATTGTCAAAGCGTTGTGGGATCGCCAGATCAAAGCCAGCCCGGCCGCCCTCGTCTCGCCCGATGTCGCGCGCCTGGTTACCCTAGGCAACACCGACGATCACTTTGACGCGATCAAAGACGCCGACTGGATTGTAGAGGTTATCCTCGAGCAGCTCGCCCCCAAGCACGCCCTTATGGCCCGGATCGAGGCGTTTCGCAAGCCCGGCTCGATCGTGTCTTCCAATACCTCGGGCATTCCGATTCACCAGATCGGCGAGGGTCGCTCAGCCGACTTCCGAGCCCACTTTCTGGGCACCCACTTTTTCAACCCGCCGCGCTATCTCAAGCTGCTCGAGGTCATCCCAACCCCCGACACCGACCCATCGGTCGTGGCGTTCATGAAGGACTTTGGCGGCCACACGCTCGGCAAGGGCGTGGTGGTGTGCAAGGACACGCCTGGCTTCATCGCCAACCGGATCGGGATGTATATCGGGCAGGCTCGGATGGTGGCCGCGATCGAGAACGATTACACCGTCGAAGAAGTCGACGCCCTGACCGGCCCGCTGATCGGGCTGCCCAAGACCGCGACGTTCCGTCTCGCGGACCTGGTCGGCCTGGACGTGCACACCCACGTGCTGCGCAACCAGTACGAGGCGCTGATTGATGATGAAGAGCGTCCGTTGTTCAAGGTCCCTGCCCCGCTCCAGAAACTGATTGACGCGAAGGCGCTCGGGAACAAGAGCGGGGCCGGGTTCTACAAGACAATCAAGAAGCCGACCGGCGAAAAGGAGTTCTGGGTGCTTGACCTCAAGACCGGCGAATACGCCCCGCCGGGCAAACCGCGCTTCGACCTTTATGGCCAGGTGCGTGACATCGATGATCTGGGCGAGCGCATGCGGGCGATATTTGAGCGCGGCGTCGGCGACCGGGGCGGCGAATTCATTATCAGCACCACCCTGGCCATCTGCGCCTATGCCGGCCGGCGGGTGCCCGAAATCGCCGACAGCATCATCGAGATTGACAACGCCATGCGCTGGGGCTTCAACGCCGAGGCTGGGCCGTTCGAAACCTGGGACGCCCTGGGGGTAGCCAAAGCGACGGCCGAGATGCGCGCCCGCGACATCGCCGTGCCGGCCTGGGTCGACGAAATGCTGGCCGCCGGCCACACGTCCTTCTTCCAGCGCGACGGCGCGACCGTCATCGGCGCGTGGAACCCCGCCCGCAAGGCCTATGCGCCCGTCGAGCGGCCCGCCCTGCGCTTCGCGCTCAAGGAACTCGCCGGCACGACGCGCGAACTCAAGCGGAATGCCTCAGCCAGCGTCCTCGACCTGGGCGACGGCGTGCTGTGTCTCGAACTTCACAGCAAGGGCAATACGTTGGACATCTTCACCGACGATATGGCCCGGGCCGCCCTCGACTTGCTCGGTCAGGACAAGTATCGGGCAATGGTCGTTGCCAACCAGGGCAAGGACTACTGCCTGGGCGCCAACATCGGCCTGTTTCTGCAGGCGATTGCCTCTGGCGGCATTCCGGCGATCGACAAGGCGGCCAAGCAACTGCAGGACCTGTTGATGGCCCTTCGCTTCGCGCCCAAACCGGTGGTCACGGCGCCCTTCCAGCGCGTGCTGGGCGGCGGGGCCGAGCTCTCAATGAGCAGCGCCCGGATGGTCGCCGCGATGGAGACCTATATGGGCCTGGTCGAGGTCGGGGTCGGGATCATCCCGGCCGGCGGCGGATGCAAGGAACTGATCCGCCGCAACGTGTCGCCCCATGTCGCCGACGGGAGCGATCCGGTTCCCCATCTGGCCAAGGTCTTTGAGACAATCGCGTTCGCCAAAGTCAGCGAGAGCGCCCGAATTGCCCGCGAGCGCGGGTTCATGGGCGAGTCGGACGTGATCGTGCTGAATGACCTGGACCTGGTCGGCTACGCCAAACAGGCGGCCATCGCCCTGGCCGAGGGCGGTTACACCCCGCCCGATCCGAATGCGCGTTCGGTGTATGCGATCGGCCAACGCGGCAAGGCCGTTCTGCAGTCGGCGATCGAGCACTATCGGTGGGGCAAGTACATCTCCGCCCACGACGCGCTCATCGCCCAGAAGCTCGCCCACGTGCTGTGCGGGGGAGATCTGAGTGTCCCGCAATGGGCACCCGAGCAGTATCTTCTCGATCTCGAGCGCGAGGCGTTCTGTTCGCTGTTGGGCGAGAAGAAAACCCAGGAACGGATCGCCTACATGCTTAAGAACAACAAGCCGCTGCGCAACTAGCGGTCACGTGCGGAGGATCAACATCATGCAAGACGCTTACATTGTCAGCGGGGTTCGCACAGCGGTCGGCCGGGCGAACAAGGGCGGGCTGCGGACGGTCCGGCCGGACGACATGGCCGCCGCCGTCATCAAGGCCGTTGTCGCCCGCACGCCCGGGCTCAACCCGGTCGAGATCGATGACGTGGCGCTGGGCTGCGCCATGCCCGAGGCCGAGCAAGGACTCAACTTTGGACGTTTGGCGGCGCTGATGGCCGGCCTGCCCAACACGGTCCCGGGGCAGACGATCAACCGGTTCTGCTCGTCGGGGGTGCAGACCGTCGCCACCGCCGCCCAGCAAATCATGACCGGGATGGGTGACATCGTCATTGCCGGCGGGAGCGAGAGCATGAGCCATGTCTCGATGCAGGGGCACAACTATTCACCCAACCTGGCCGCCATGCAGATGAACCCCGAGCTCTACATGGGCATGGGGATCACGGCCGAGAACGTCGCCCAGAAATACGGCGTCACCCGCCAGATGCAGGACGAGTTCGCCCTGCGCTCGCACCAGCGCGCAGCGGCCGCTCAGGACGCCGGGCTATTTGACGGGGAGATCATCCCGATCGAGGTGACGGTGACTGACCTGGACGCGGCCGGCAATCCGCGCACGGTCAAGAGCATTGTCAAACGGGATGAGTTTGTGCGCCGCGAAACGACCCTCGAGGCCCTGGGCAAGCTCAAACCGGTCTTCTCGGCGGTTGGCTCGGTCACGGCTGGGAATGCCTCGCCGCTGAGCGACGGCGCGGCCGCGCTGGTGGTGATGGGCGGGGACAAGGTGAAGGCGCTTGGCCTCAAGCCGTTGCTGCGCTTTGTCACCTTTGCGGTGGCGGGCGTGCCGCCCGAGATCATGGGCATCGGCCCGATCGCGGCGATCCCCAAGGCCCTCAAGCGGGCCGGACTGAGCCTGGCCGACATCGACCTGATCGAGCTAAACGAGGCTTTCGCCGCCCAGGCCCTGGCGGTCTGCAATGAACTGGGGCTGGATCAGAGCAAGGTCAACGTCAACGGCGGGGCAATCGCGCTTGGCCATCCGCTCGGCGCGACCGGGGCCAAGCTCACTGTCCAGCTCATGCACGAGATGAA
>JBDSIP010000264.1:0-3527 GCA_039917915.1 Thermoflexales bacterium | reverse complement strand
ATGGGCTCGCACGGGCCGGCCGCTCCGAGTCAAAAAACGCGGGCCTACTCGCCTCGAATGAACGACTCGGTCTTCTCGCGCGCGACGTCGTCGGTGTACTGCTCCGGCGGCGACTTCATGAAGTACGACGACGGGCCAGGACCCGCACGTACAACCCAGAACTATAATCATCAGTGCGTTAAGTTTGGGTGATGCCTTCGGCAGATTATTGGCGTTTCGGGGGGGCCGCCCACAGCCGGGCTTGCCGATTTGCCAGGGATTGCGCAACAATGACGGAGCTTTTGGAAACAAGATGGCACAACAACGGCCGCCCCTGTCCTTTCGGATGATCTCCGGCCTGCTGCGCGCCCGGCGCGCACGGCTGTGGCGCGACGCAGCGGGCGTTGCGATGATCGCGCTCGGGATCATCACCCTGATCACCCTGTTGAACGTCAACACCGGCACACTCATCCGGGGTTGGGCCGACCTGCTCCAACGCGCATTTGGCATCGGCGCTTTTCTGCTTTGCGCGCTCCTGATTGCGTTTGGCGTGCCCATCGTCCTGAACACCCGGGCCGTGGTCTCAGCCCGGACGCTCTTCCAGATTCTGTGCGGCGAGCTGGCCTTCTTCGCCCTGCTCGCCCTGATCCACTCGGTATCCTTCACCGCCGACTCCTATCAGCTCTCGCTCCAGAAGCTCGGTGGTGGCGCCTTTGGGTGGGTGCTGTCCGAACTGGTCTGGCGCTTGCTCGGCTCCAGCACCGGGCTGGCCCGCCTGATCTCCATCATCGTGTGGCTGTTCGCGACCCTGTTCACCGGCTTGATTGCCCTGCGGCCATTGCTGATCCGCGAGCGCTCAGAAGTCGTCGTGGGGGATGTCGAGCATGCCCGCGCGTCGCGCCCGGCCCCGCGCGTGACCGCGCCGACGCGGGCGGACGAACCGCTGCCCAGCTTCATCGGCGACATCCGGCCGCGCCAGGCGACACTCGATGAGGCCCTCAGGGCCAGCCCTCCGCCCGGGCCGCCTCCGCGGCGCATGGCCGCCGTCGATGCGCCCACGCCCGAGCGCGCCCCACCGCCGGCGCCAAAGCCAAAACCCGCGCCAAAACCCGTTGTCGTCAAGATCACCAAGCCAAAAGCCAGGGTCGAAAGGGCGGTCGCGCTCCCCCCCATCGAACTGCTCAAGATCGTAAAGCCCGCGAAGGGCGGCGAGGCTGATGCGGAACGTCAGGCCGCCATCATCGAGGAGACCCTCGCCCACTTTGGCCTGGTCGGCAAGGTCGTCGAGACCCGCCGCGGGCCGACGGTCACCCAGTTTGGCGTCGATCCGGGTTATCTCGAGAAACCCGCGCCCAACGGTGAGAAGCGACTCCAGCGGGTGCGGGTAAGCCAGATCGCGAATCTGCAGAACGACCTGGCCCTGGCCCTGGAAGCCCAGTCGCTCCGCATCGAAGCGCCCATCCCAGGCCGCGGGCTGGTCGGGATCGAGGTCCCCAACGCCCACGCAAACGGCGTCGACTTGCGCAGCCTGATGGAGACCGAGGCCTTTCACAGCTTGCGCGTCAAGTCGCCCCTGGCCCTGGCGCTGGGCCGCGATGTCAGCGGCACGGAGATCTGCGCCGACCTCGCCCGCATGCCCCATCTGCTCATCGCAGGCACAACGGGATCGGGCAAAAGCGTCTGCATCAGCGCGATCGCGGTCTGCCTGGTCATGAACAACCGGCCCGAGGATCTCAGGCTGGTCATGATCGACCCCAAGATGGTGGAACTCTCTCGTTTTGCGGGCCTGCCCCACATCCTGGGCAAACCTGAAAGCGAGATGGAGCGCATCCCGGCCGTCCTGCAGTGGGTGACCCGCGAGATGGACAGCCGATACAAGAAATTTGCCGAGGTCGGAGCGCGTCATCTGGCCGACTACAACGAGACGCTGAACCGGCAGCAGGAACAGTCCCTGCCCCGCATCGTCGTGCTGATCGACGAGCTGGCCGATCTCATGCTCCAGCAACCGATCGAGACCGAGAAGACGATCTGCCGGCTGGCCCAGATGGCGCGCGCAACCGGCATTCACCTGATCGTCGCCACCCAGCGCCCCAGCGTCGATGTGGTCACCGGGCTGATCAAGGCCAATTTCCCGGCCCGGATCGCCTTTGCCGTCGCATCGGCGACAGACTCGCGCGTCATCATCGACCAGAACGGCGCCGACGCTTTGCTCGGTCGCGGCGACATGCTCTTCCTCAACCCGGAGGCCGGCCACCCCCTGCGCGCCCAGGGCTGCTTTGTCAGCGACCGCGAGATCGAGAGCATCATCCATTGGTGGAAGAAGCAGACCGCCGCCGAGAAGGCGGAGGCTGCCGCCAACGCCGAAACCGAAGCGGTCGAAGGCACGGATGAGTATGTCGCCAACCGCAAGCCCGAGCTCGACAATCCCTGGGACACCCTGGTGGCCGAGCTGACCGCCCAGAAGGCGATGGCCAGCCCAACCCGCGGCGGCAAGGGCGGCGGCAATGGCGCCGAAGACGATGGCGGCGACGACGATCTCGTGCGGCGGGCGATGGAGATTATTCGCGCAACGGGCAATGCCAGCACTTCACTTCTGCAGCGCAAACTCAAAATCGGATACCCGCGCGCGGCCCGGCTGATGGAAGAGCTGCAGGAAATGGGCTACGTGGGCGGCGACAAGGGCAAGCCAACCAAAGGCCGCGAGATCAAGGTCATCGGCGAAACCCCTGAAGATGAGCTATAGCTGTCAGCAGACATTTTCCGGAAATCTACCGCAGGGAGCGCGCCCGCTCGGCCGAATGAGTGTTGGTATCGCCCGTTAACGCCCCGGTGGCAATAAAGATCACCCGCTCGGCGATATTGGTCGCCCGGTCCCCGATCCGCTCCAGGCAGTGCCCGGCGTGGAGCAGCCAGATTCCGTGATCGGCAAAAGCGGTGTCCTCCGACATGCGGGCGACGACGGCTTTGAGCAGCGCGTCGTAGAGCACGTCGAGCGAATCATCCTCGGCCATCACCGTCTTCGCCGCCTCCGGATCGCTTGATGCGTAGGCCGCAACGCTCCGATCAAGCATGTTCCGGGCCGCCTCTGCCATCTGGGCCAGATTGAACTCCGAGGCGGGCGCGGGCGCAGCGCGGACGATTCGGCGGGCGGCTTTGGCGACTCCCTTGGCGTAGTCGCCACAACGCTCCAGCTCCACCGCAACAAACGCCGCGCCGAGCAGCGCGCGCAGGTCCCGGGCCATGGGCTGCTGGGTGGCCATCGTCACGACGCAGGCGTTCTCGATCGCGTAGCGCAAGGCATCCGAAGTCTGATCCTCGCGCTTGACCTCGCGCGCCGCGTCCAGGTCGCGGTTCAGCAGCGCTTGAGTAGCCTGGCCGGTGGCGCCGCTCACCCGCGCCCCAAGCTCGAGAATGCTGGCCCGAATGGCCTGAAGCTCCTGATCCAAATGTGGTCGCATGGGGCGATGATAGCGCCTTGCGCGGCGAGCGCGCCCGGCGAAATGAGATCGGAATCGCGATCCCCCGACTTCGCCGGGGGATCGCGATTC
>JBDSIP010000263.1:0-3260 GCA_039917915.1 Thermoflexales bacterium | reverse complement strand
CCAATCCGTTTGGGATTCTGGTAGGCAGTCCGGGTAAACACCGGGTCCAGCAAGGCGGCCACCAGGCGGCGCGTGTCGTCATCGGTCAGGGCCGCCAACTCCGCCATTTTGATCTTCCGAAGAGCCGCGCTGGCGCGTGCCCAGGTCTTGACGTAGCGCTGAATGGCGGCGCGCTCGGCCGGGGCCTGGCTCTTGGCGTTGATCGCAGGCTTCCGTTTCATCGATGCGTATTGTATGCGGCCGGCACGCACCCGTAGAGACGGCCCGGTGGGCCGTCTTTACATCGTCGGCGGGAAAAACTGCCCCCAAAATACAACGCCCGTTATCCCGCGCGAAACTCCGGCCCACGCCGGAGTGACAGCGGGAGCCATATCCATGCAGGGACGAAACCAACGCTTGGCCTCGACGCTCCCCGGCCGCGGTATGGGTCCCGCGCTTTCGCGCGGGATGACGATTGCGCGGGTGGCGCGGGATGACGGCGCTGTGTATTGGGTGTCGGCCCTACCGGGATCGCATCTCGCGAAATGCGCGGTGGGCGCCGCTTGCGCGCTCAGCCTCGGCCTCGTGGTATTCCTGCTCGGGGTCGTAGAAGATGATCTGGCTGCCCGAGGATTCCATCCGAAACGGCACGTGAATGTACCCGCGCAGGGCTTCGCGCACAGCGGCCCGCCGCTCGGGCGGGGCGAAGATCAGGACAAAGCCGCCGCCGCCCGCGCCGAGCAGCTTGCCGCCCCAGGCGCCCGCGCCCAGCGCGGCCGCATACATCTCATCGACATCAGCGTTCGAGACCAGCTCGCTCAGCCCGCGCTTCAGCCGCCAGGCCTCGTCCAGCAGCGCCCCAAACTCGCGCAGCGGGCGCCCCTCGCTCAGGATCGCCGCGCCTTCGTCGACCATCGCGCGGAATCGGCCGAGCTGCGTCCGCTTCTCGGAAATGCCCTGCACAAACGATCCGGCCACATCCGAAGCCGTGCGCTTGATCCCGCTGTAGAACAGCATCAGGTGCGACTCGAGCTCGCTCATCCGTTCTGCGGACAGGATCAACCGGCGGGCAACAATGCCGCCGGATTGCTCGAAGACAAAGGTATTCAGCCCGCCGTGCGCCGCCGCGGCCTGATCCTGCGAGCCTACCGTCTCACGCAACAGGTCCTGCTCCACATGCAGGGCCTCGTCCAGGAGCCGGGCCTTGCTGCGCATCTCGCCGCGCAGGCCATGCAGGGCGTGCAGAAGCCCAACGGTGAAAGACGAGCTCGAGCCCATCCCGCTGCGGGCCGGCAGATCGGCATCGTGGTGGATCTCCAGCCCGCGCTCCCAACCCAGATGGCGCAGCACGCCCCGCACGGCCGGATGATCGATCTCATCAATGGCGTTGCAGTTCTCCATCTTCGAATACACAACCCGATAGCGGTGTTCGAAGAAGGGCGGCAGATAGCGGCAGGTCAGATAGCAGTACTTGTCGATCGTCGTCGACAACACGGCCCCGCCGTGCTCGCGATACCAGCCCGGATAGTCGGTCCCCCCGCCAAAGAAAGAAATGCGAAAGGGGGTGCGGCTGATGATCATCTACAGCCCGTCGATCTGATAGCTGCGCCCGAATAAAGTAAAGATGACGTTGCCGGCGGGCGGGCGGGAAAAGTTCAGTTGGAAGGCCAGCGTCTCGTTCGATGGAATCGTCCACGGAAAGCCCGGAAGCGCGGCGTTGAGCGCGACCGGCGTGCCGTTTCCAGTCAGCGACACATCCCGCGGTGAGACAGCCAGATCGCGGCTGGTCAGGTTGCGAATCTGCCCAACGATGCGGACCTCGTTGCCTTCGGGCGACAGGTTGACCGCCAACAGGTCGACATCGGCGGCCGGCGCAGCCGTAGGCGCGGCGGTCGGGTTGATGATGACCGGCCGAAAGGGGATCGACACGCGGGCGACAAAGGCGTTGCTGGCGTCGGCCGAGAAGTTCAGCTCGATCTTCGGCCCGGCCATCGACGCGGGCACGTCAAAGCCGGCGGTCACATTGATCGTCGAGCCCGGGGCCAGCGAGCCGCTCGCCCAGCCTTTTCCGCCGCTGGCGAAGGCCGCCTGGGTCGAGAGCGGATAGCGCGCGCCGGACCCGTCAATGAGCTCGGCCGCAAACGTGCCGGTCTCGAGCGTGCGGGTCAACAGGCTGAAGATCTCGATATCGACCTGGTAGTAGTTACGGCCGGCCGGCAATCCCACCCGGCTGCCTTCGAGCAGGCGCGGGTTCGTGGCCCGCACTCGCAGATCAACCAGGTTGATCGGCGCCCCAATGGAGACCAGAACGTTGGGCGAGCCTTCATCGGTATACTTTGCGAACACCGCCCGGCGCTGATTGGGCGTGCTGGTGTCGCCCAGCAACAGCAGGGTGATCTGGGGCGAGGACTGCTCGCGCAGCGGGGCCGCATCATCGACCTTGAGGCTGGTGAGGGTGGTCACGCGATAGCGGAATTGCCCGGCCCCGGTGTCAAGGACGAGCAAATCGCCGATCTTGAGGGCCTCGAAGGCCGTCCGGTTGTCGGTTGAGTTGTGCAGGCCAATCACGTAGTTGACCTGGGTCCCGGCCGCCCAGAACGCCGTCTTCTGCGCCTCCCGGTCATAGGTCCATTCGTTCTTCGCGCTGAGTTGCACGGGATTGACGGTATAGGCGCGCCCGCCCACTTGAAGCCGATTGGGGATTCCCGGCGCCGGGTTGGGCGCCGGAGTTCCGGCGACGCTCACCGACAAACTGATGGACGAGGTGACGGGCCGGGACGCCACGGCGGTCGCAGTGCCGGACAGCGGCGGCGGCGTGTCAGGGCCGCGGTTGGCCAGCGCCGCCAACGCCAGGACGAAGCAGGCCAGAGCACACACCCCGATCACGCCAGCGCCCGACAGCAGCACGAGAGGCCGGCTGCGCGGGTCGGCCCAGAGCGCCACCAAGGGGGCTCTGACCGAATCAACCATGGACGGCGCCGGCGCGGGGGCGCCGGCCGGGCGAGCCCCATCCCCCTCCCACGAGCCGGTGGTGTCGCCCGGCAACGCCCAGTCTTCTGCGCGGTTAGTCGCGGGGCTCATGAGCGGCGGGGCAGGTTCGCGCGCCGGGCGCGCCTCGTCACCCTCCCATGAGCCGGTCGTGTCGCCCGGCATCGCCCAGTCTTCTGTTGGCTTATCGGCGTCGTTGGGCGGCGGCGCGGGCGGTTGCGAGGACATTAAATGTGATTATAGCTTCTGGAAGCGATATTGCCCGCCCCGGCGTACGCCGGGGCGGGCAATAT
>JBDSIP010000262.1:0-4565 GCA_039917915.1 Thermoflexales bacterium | reverse complement strand
CGTTGTGCTTTCGAGACCAGGGGTTGCCAATGAACCATCGAGATAAGCAGCGTCCACATATGACATTTGCGACATCCGGGTCGCTATCCCGAACGTTGCGACGGTTTTTGGCAAGCTCATTCGTTGTCGTCTTCGAGCGTCGGCAGCGCCGCATCCGTATGTCGTCATTCCCGCGAATGCGGGAATCCAGCGCAAGAGCCGCGCGCCCCAAGCCTGTGTCGGCCCACTTTCGCCACCTACATCATCTCTGGAAAAGGAGAACGAAAGCTCGACACGCCCCACCACCCAAGTCGAGATGTCTTCACTGGATTCCCGCGTTCGCGGGAATGACGATTGCGGGGTCAATGCGTCGCGCTTCACCTGCCATGGCATCCAAAAATGGCAGTTATTGAATCCCGACCGCAATCCGACCAAAAGCGATGATGGACGACAAGTAAATTCATTGGAGCCTCCCAAACTATGAAAGCACTCTACTTCAACGTGCCCGCCCACGGGCATATCTCGCCCTCTCTTCCGCTGGTCGCCGAGTTGGTAAGGCGCGGTCACGCGGTGACCTACTTTGCCAGCGAAGGCTATCGCTCGGGCATCGAGGCGACCGGCGCAACGTTTCAGTCATACACCCCGATCGGCGCGCCGATTGACGACGACTTCTTCAGCGCCGGCAACCTGAGCGGCGCGGTGCCTCAGCGGGTCGCCCTCGCGCTGATGACGGCGACCCAAGCCAGCCTGCCGGCGCTTCTCGCGTTCGCGCGCCACGAACAACCCGACTGCGTCCTCTTTGACGGGATGTGCCCATGGGGCTGGTTTGTGGCCCGAATCTTGAACGCGCCCGCGGTCACGTCGCTGTCGCTCCTGCCACTCTTCAAACCGCCCCCGCGCATGCTGCTGCAACCGGGCCTTCTGCGGCAGATCGCATCGGTGCTCCTGACAGATTTCGGGATGGGCCTGAGCGCCGACAAAATATCGCGCGCGCTTAGCAGGCAATACGGCGTGGCGCCGCTAGGTCGCTCCGAGATCTTCAACGCGATTGGCGATCTCGCGATCAGCTATACGTCGGACTATTTTCAGCCCTATGCGTCGACCGTCCCCAAGCAAGTCCGCTTCATTGGCTGGTCGCCGCGCGAGGATGGCGCCGAAACGCAGGCCGATGGGCGGCCTCTGATTTACATCTCGCTTGGGACCGTGAACAACGACGATGCTGGATTCTTCCGGACGTGCATCGACGCCTTTGCGGGCGGGGAATGCTCGGTCATCCTCAGTACCGGGAAACGACTCAGCCCGGAATCCTTCGGAGCTCTGCCGGCCAATGTATCGGTCCGGGACTGGGTGCCCCAAATCTCGGTGTTGAAACGGGCGGCGCTCTTCATCACCCACGGCGGGGTCAACAGCGTCCACGACGGGCTCTATTTCGGCGTGCCCCTTCTGGTCGTGCCGCAGCAAATAGAACAGACCCTGACCGGGATGCGGGTGGCCGAGCTGGGCGCGGGAGTGTTGCTGGACCGGTCGCGCCTCAGCGCCGAGTCCATCCGGGCGACTGCGAGTCTTTTGATGAGCGAGCCGCGCTACCAGACCCGGGCCAACCGCGTCGGCGATTCGCTCCGGGCGGCGGGCGGCGCGCCGAGGGGCGCGGATCTGATCGAAGATTTCGTGAAAGGCCGCGTAACGATTTCTGGATGATCGGACGATAGGATCAAGCCAGTCCACAGAGGAACACATGAAAACACGTTTCTGGCAGCGCAACAAGCCCGATGTCAGCGCCAAGCCGGTCGCAAAACCCGAGGCCGTCAGCGCCATCCGGGACGTAAAGGCGATCGAGAGCGCCATCGCCCCCAACGATCCGCTGATGGCGGCTTTGCTGGGCGCTCACGGCGCGCTCGATCTTAACGAGATCAAATTCGAATCGCCCGCCGTGGCCGCGATGAAGGCCCAGGGGCTGCGGATGGTCGTCCCCCTGATCAGCCAGGGCGAATTGACCGGCGTGCTCGGCGTGGGCGCACGGCGGAGCGATCAGGACTATTCCTCCGACGATCGGCGCATTCTGGGCGGTTTCGCCCAAAGCGCTGCGCCGGCGGTCCGGGTCGCTCAGCTCGCCCGCGCCCAGCAGATCGAGGCCGAGGCCCGCACCCGGCTCGACAACGAGCTGCGGGTCGCCCGGGCGGTCCAGGAGCTCCTGCTTCCGCGCGCGATCCCCCAACCGGACGGATGGCAGATGGCCGCCTACTGGAAGCCCGCTCGCGAAATGAGCGGCGACTTCTACGACTTTATCCCCTTCCCCGACGGGCGGCTGGGCATCGTCGTCGCCGACGTCACCGACAAGGGCGTCCCGGCCGCGATGGTGATGGCGACGACGCGCAGCCTGTTGCGCGCCACCGCCGAGCATCTTGTCATGCCTGGGGCCGTCCTCGAACGGACCAACGACGCGCTTTGCCCGGACATCCCGCCTAAGATGTTCGTGACCTGTCTGTATGCGCTGCTCGATCCAGTCACGGGGACGCTCCACTACGCCAACGCCGGCCACAACCTGCCTGTGCTGCGCAAGAGCGATGGGGTGGTTGAGCTCCGGGCAACCGGCATGCCGCTCGGGCTGCTGCCCGGAATGAACTACGAAGAGAAATGTGTGAAGTTGAGCGCCAACGACGAGATTCTGATCTACAGCGACGGGTTGACCGAGGCCCATAACCCGGCCGGCGAGATGTTCGGGTACCCGCAACTGCGCGAGCTGATGACCCAGCCGTTGGACGCCGACGGGCTGATCGACTTCCTGCGCGAAAGGCTCGACGCGCATGTCGGGCCGGCCTGGGAACAGGAAGACGACGTGACCTTTGTCACCTTCCACCGCAAGGCCGAGGCTCACGATCACAATCCCGGCGCGCTGCTGACCGAGTTCAGCGTCGCGAGCGCGCCAGGCAACGAGCGGGACGCCATGCAACGGGTGGCCGACGCCATCGCCCGGCTCAACTTGCCGGCCGAGCGTCTCGAGAAGATCAAGACGTGCGTGGGCGAAGCGTCGATGAACGCGATGGAACACGGCAACCGCTACGACCCGGCCAAACCGACCGGCGTCGCGGTGCGGGTCAATGCCGACCGGCTGCTCATTCAGATCACCGACTTCAATGGTGACGGCGCGTCGGAGATCCCCCAGGAGACCTCGCCGGACCTGGACCTGAAGCTGGCCGGGCTGCAATCGCCGCGCGGCTGGGGACTGTTTTTGATCCGGAGCATGGCCGATGACATGCGCCACATGACCGTGGATGGCAAGCATACGTTGGAGCTGGCCTTCAATCTTTAGACAGGAGAATCCCATGGACGCCAAACCCTTTCAAGCATCGGTGACCTTCACCCCGGACGCCGCGCCCAACACGGCAGTGATCGAGCTGAGCGGCGACATCAACATCCTGGCCGACGCGCGGATGAGCGCGGCCTACGACGAAGCCGAGAAACACAGCAGCCCGATGATCCTGCTGGACTTCAGCCGGGCGAACTACATCAACAGCACGGGAATTGCCCTGATCGTCGGGCTGCTGGCCCGGGCGCGCAAGAACAAACGCGAACTCGTGGTATCTGGGCTGAGCGATCACTACAAGGAGATCTTTCAGATCACCCGCTTGTCCGACTTCATGAAGATCTATCCCAATGAAAAGGCCGCCCTGTCCGACGCGGCCCACAGGTCCTAGAAGTCATCCTAAAAAGTGCGGGCGAGATCACAGGGGGAATACACCATGGCCATATCGAAACTGGTTACTCAAGTGCGGCGCCTGAATGAGCGGGCGAGCATCATCGACATCGAGGGTGACGTCACCGGGCAGGCCGACGCGACGCTGTCAGACGCCTATGCGCGGGCGACGGCCAACAACCCGAAGGTGGTTGTGCTCAACTTCGCAAAGCTCGACTACATGAACAGTTCCGGGATCGGGCTGCTGGTCATGCTGTTGGTCCGCGCGCAGCGGGCCAAGCACAAGCTGATGGCGTGCGTGCTGAACGAGCACTATCAGCAGATTTTCGAGCTGACCCGCCTGAATGACGCAATTGGTATTTTTAAGAATGAGACGGACGCGCTGGCGTCGCTCTAGGAGACGGCATGGAATCACGCGATGCGCAGAACTGGGCAAAAACCGTCGACACGCTCGATACCGGCACGCTGCCGGAAGGGGCACACAACATCAACGTGCAGGGCAAACACGTGCTGGGACCCGTGCACGGCTTTGGCCAGCTTTGGCAGAAGACCTACCGCCTGAAGTTTGAGGGCGCTCGAGTACCACCCGAAACGGTGATCGCGGCCTGGAAGGAACACTTCCCGAAATTCTGGCCCAAGGGCAACACGATGTACAAGGCCTCGGCGGGGATCAAACCCGGTGACGTGGGCGTCATCAACTCGAATCTGCCGGGCAACGTCACCTTTATGTCGACCGGCATCTATGTGATCTACGCCGATGACATCTCGTTCTCGTTTATGACCCCTGAGGGCCATCCGTGGGCGGGGATGGTGACGTTTGGGGCCGAGGAAGAGGACGACGCGACTATTGCCACGGTCCAGGTGCTGGTCCGGGCGAATGATCCGCTGTATG
>JBDSIP010000261.1:0-13503 GCA_039917915.1 Thermoflexales bacterium | reverse complement strand
GCTGACTCGGCCCGACCGCTGATCGAATATGCCAACCGGGCGTTGGCGGCCGAGGGTGGCGGCTTCCACGACGCGCCGGCCGATCCCAGCGCGCTGGGGCTGCTCAAGGTCCGCCTGCGCCCGATCTTCGAGAACGCGGCGATGGCCGAGGCCCTGCTGCGCGCCGCGCATGTGCTGCCCGACTCGGCCGGGCTGGCCGAGGACGCCCGCGCGGCGCTGGCCCTGCAGGCCGAAGGTTACAAGCGCTATCGCGATCACGCCGGCCCGTATGCCCTGGCGGCCTGGCGCGCCAGCCGCGAGCCCGAGGAATACGTCGTGCTGGGTTCGCCCGCCCAGACCGCCCCCTTCCTGCGCGTCGCCGCCCAACGCTATCACCCTTGGCGCATCCTGCGCGCCCTGGACCCGGCCGATCCCGGCGACAAAGCCATCATCGAAGCCCGCGGCTTCCCGCATGACCGCCTGCCCGTGGCGTTTGTATGTCGGGGGACGGTTTGTAGCGCTCCTGTGTTTGACGTTCGGTAAAGTTTGATCAGGTGCGGTAAGGTGAGTAAGATCGGTAAGGTTTGATCAGGTGCGGTAAGGTGAGTAAGGTCGGTAAGGTTTGATCAGGTTCATCAGGTTGTCACTTCATTCACCTTGTCCACCTTATCCACCATGTCGCACCTTACCCACCTTACCCACCTTACCCACCTTACTCACCTGACCACACCTTACCTACCTTACCCACCTGACCACACTTTACCCACCTTATCCACGCCGCAAAACCCAAACAGTCACCGCCGCTCGTTCCGTCCCCATATTCCGCTGCCAGAAGCTGAAGCCGGCGGTTTCGAAACGCGCACGGGCGGCGTCGGCGATGGCACTGGGGTCGGTGCGCCCGCTGGTCAGGCGAAAGGCCAGGCGGGCGAGCCTGGAGAGCGGGTCTTCCTTGATCAGGCGCACGCCGGGCACGATGACGGCCCGCCCGCCGGGCTGCAGCACCCGATAGATCTCGGCTAAAACCGTTGGATCAAAGATGAAGGCGGCCGGGAAAGTCGAGACCACACAGCCGAAGGTCGCGTCGGCGAAGGGCAGCCGCGCGGCGTTGGCCCGGGCCAGGCGCGGCGGGCGGCCGCCGGCGCTCAAATTACGCCGGGCCAACCGGCCCATCTGAGGCGATAGATCGATGCCCACCGCGTCAAGGTCGCGCGCGCGGATGCGGGCGTGCAGATGGCCGGGGCCATGCCCGATCTCGAGCACGCGCACGTCATCGGGGATGAAGGACAGGGCCATCGCCCCCCACTCGCGCCACTCGCCAAACGAGACGAGGTTGGCGACGAGGTCATAGACGCCGGCGAAGCGGGTATAGAGCAGATCAAAGGCGGCCCGGGCGAAGCGGATCACGGCGGGAAGTGTAGCCGGGGAGGATTACGGCCGACCGAGGACTGAAGCAGGCCCCACCCCCGTTTGAATCACGAATGGACACGGAGGCTGCGGATTGCACGGATCGGCGCTGCCGGGTAGGGGCGGTTCGCGAACCACCTCTACGCGAGGCCATCACGCGCCGGGGTCGGTCGCCCGTCCTCCGTCCTTCCCCGCCCAGCCAGCATGCCGGCCGCGGCGCCCAGGCCCAGCAGCGCGCCGATCCGGAAGAGCGCCGCAAAACCCTGATCGCGATAGATCAACCCGGCCGGGGTGGTGAACGCCAACTGGGGCACGCTCATCATCGCCGCGCCAAACAAGCTCTGGGCGGTGGCATTCATGCCCTTTGGCGCGAGGGCCTGGGCCTCGAGCACGCCCGCCGTCCAGAACAGCCCGTAGCCCGCGCCGCGCAGGCCGAGGGCCGCCGCCGCCAGCCACGGGTTGACGATCAGGCTCTGGGCCGCCGCCGTGATCGCGTAGAGCAGCGCCGCGCAGGCCAGGGTTCGCCGCGCGCTGAAACGCCGGATGATCCGCGAGGCCAGGGCCATCGTCGGGATCTCCAGGACGGCGCCGGCCGCAAACGCGACCCCGACTACCTCGCCCGAACCGCCGATGTCGTGCAGATACGAGGTTGTGAAGCCCATCGACGCCACCAGACACAGCCCCAGCAGAAACGCGCTGAGAATAAAGATCAACCATCCGCGATCGCGGATGAGCTTGCCCGCGCCCTTCCGCAGGTCTGGCCGGGCAATCTCGCCGCGCGGCAACCGGGCCGCCATGATGACGGCCGGGATGCCCAGCGCCACGGCGGCAGGGAAGATCACCCACACGCCCAGGCGAGTCACCAGCGCGCCCACCACGAGGGACGATGCAATCCAGGCGACCGCCCCCCACAGCCGCTGCGCGCCGTACTGGTCGCGACGCTCGCCCAGGGCCTGGATCACCCCGCTGTCGGACAGGGAGCCGATCGGGGCGGCCACAAACGCGTTCACGCCCACAATCGCGATCAGCCCGGCGAAGGTCGGCGTCTGGCCGATGACGAAGGTCATCCCAAGATTGAGCGTGAGACACAGGGGCAGGAGGATCCGCTGCAGGCGAAACGCGTCGGCGAGGATCGCCCACAGCGGCCCGGCCAGCACGCCGATCAGACCGCCCAGGGTCGCCAGAATGCCGATCTGGGCGACGTCCAGCCCAATGTCCCGGTAATAGAGTTGCAGAAACGGCCAATAGGCGCCCAGCGCGCCGTAGAAGCAGAAGTAGAACAGTTTGAGCGAGACATATCGCGGGGCCTTCTCCGGCGCGAGGAGGGTCATGCGGCGCCAAGTCTCCGCGTTATGCCGTCTCGAATGGAGACGCGACGGCGCGTAGTCACGGAGGTCAAGATGCGCGACACACTCATCCCCCCGCCCCCTCGAAAAACAGCGTCACCCGCTGCTCGAACGCGTCAGGCAGCTCATGGTGAACTGAATGCCCGATCCCCTCCGGTACCCACAGCTCGGCCCGCGGCAGCCATTCGGCCAGGACCTGGGCATGCCGGCCTGGCGCGTTGGTGCGATCGAGCTCGCCCTGGACACACAGGCACGGCACGTTCACATCCTTCAGATCGTCGCGCTTCCAGTCCGGGGTGGTAATCGTTTCGAGGATCGTCGCCTGCAACAGATGGCGCCAATAGCCGTTGCCATGCGTGCTGTCGTGCAGCGCGATCATCTCGTTCATCCACTCGGGCGATTGGCGGGCCACGCGCTCGGGATCCATCCCGACCGGCACCCGGCGCCGGACGTGGTCGTCGATATAGGCATTCGCGGCCAGCAGCACCGCGGCTCGGGTGACCGCCGGCTGCTCCCTGGCCATGAACAGGGCGACGTTGCCGCCGTTGCTGTGCCCGGCTACAAACGCCGGCGCGGCGCCCACCCCGCGCAGCAACTCGGCCATGTCGGCGGCCATTTGGCTGAAGGAGTAGTCCAGCCGGCCGTTTGTCCAGGTCGCCTGTGAGCGGCCGTGGCCGCGGCAATCCGGAAGGATCACCCGATACCGGCGGCTGAAGCGCTCGACCATGTTTGATAGATGGCCATAGTCGCGCCAACCGGTGAGCGTGCTGCCGTGGATGAGCAGGAGCGGTGGCGCGGCGGCATCGCCAAACACGTCGACGTGCAGGCTGACGCCGGAGGAAGTCTCGAATCGCATAGGGTCTGGGCGCAGGCTATGATGGCCGCCGACGGCATGAACAAGGCTCAACATTGGCCGCTGGCGTTGATCGTGGCATTGTATCTGGCGATGGGCGGCGCATTTGCGCTGACCGTTCCAGCCTGGCAGGTCCCCGACGAGCCCGCCCACTACAACTACATCCGGCAGTTGACCCAGCAGGGCCAGGTGCCCGTGATTGCGCCCGGGGACTACGACGGCGAATTCAATATGCGCCGGATTGCCCCGCCCAACGCGCGATTAGGCCCGGAGGACGCGGCCCGGTTCGAGGCCGTCCAGTATGAAGACCATCAGCCACCGTTGTACTACCTGCTCGCCGCGCCGCTCTTCGCCCTGACCGGAGGATCGCTTGCCGCGCTGCGGCTGTGGTCGGTGGCGATCGGCGCGCTGGTCATCGTTTTCGCGTATCTGGCCGCGCTCGAGATCTTCCCCGGCCGGATCGGGCTGGCCGCGAGCGCCGCCGCGCTGATCGCCCTGCTGCCCCAGCACGTCCATATGCTGGCCGGAGTCAACAACGACGCGCTGGCCGAGGCGCTGCTCGCGGGCGCGGTCTGGCAGACCGTCCGCTTGATCCGGCTGGGCGAGGCCCAGCCCGTCGCCGAGCGCGGGTTGCTGGCCGTGCTGTGCGGGCTGTGTTTCCTGACCAAGACCACCGCCTATTACGTTTTTCCCGTCGCCGGCCTGGCTGTGCTGGCCATCACGGGCGGGCGGGGGACGCGGCGGCTGTGGCCGGCCGCGCGTTTTGGCCTGCTGGCCCTGTTGATTGGGCTGCCGTGGTGGGCGCGCAACCTGGCCGTCTATGGCGGGCTGGATGTGATGGGCCTCACCCGTCACGATGTCGTCGTCGTGGGCCAGACCACCACTGCCGAGTGGATCGCAGCGAATGGTTTATTTACGTTGGGCAACCCTGAGAGCTATCTCGTCCGCGGCGCGACCTTCACCTTTCAGTCGTGGTGGGGGATGTTCGGCTGGCTGAGCGTGAGCCTGCCGGCATGGCTGTACGCGGCCTTATTCGGCTTCACCCTTTTCAGTGGCGGGCTCTGTCTGGCCTGGTGGTGGCGCCAGCGCAAAGGGCTGAGCCCAGCTCAGGCCAAGGCGCTCACCGCCCTGGCCGGCCTGGCCTTGATCACCGCGCTGGGCTTCATTTGGTACAACACAAAATACGTCCAGCATCAGGGCCGCTATCTCTTTCCCGCCTTGATCCCGGTGGCGCTGGCGATGGCGCTGGGGTGGGGGAACGCGCTAGGGCGCTGGCCACGGGCTGACCGCTGGTTCTGGCTCGTCCTCGCGCTGGCCCTGTTCGTTCTGGATGCCTATGCGCTGCTGCGGGTCATCCTGCCGGCGATGGGGTGAATTTCTGTCGTGATCCCGGTTGACAACTTCCTCTCTCTCACTACAATCCCGTAACATCTGAAGTTTCAGATATCACGGCGCACCTGACAGGTCACCGAACGCGGCAAATGACCTGACAGGTGCCAAAAATCGAACATAACGAGGGGAGGAACCTATGTACAAGCGATCAAGCTCGAACCTGATCACCCGCCGGCGATTTATCAAAATCGGCGGCACGGGGGCGGTGGCCGTGTTGGCCGTTGCCTGCGCGCCCGCCGCGCCAGCGGCGCCCACGGCTGCGCCGGCAGCGCCCAAGCCCACCACCGCGCCGGCTGCCTCCGGGGCCGGCAAGCCGGGCGGCCAGATCCGCTACGCCATGAACAACGAGCCGGATTCGCTCGATCCGGCCAAGACTGCCCAGGCCTCCGCCTTCAACGTGATGATGAACCTCTACGACACGCTGATCTGGCAGGACCCGGTCGACCTCAAATACAAAGCCGGCCTGGCCGAGTCGTGGGAAAGCTCCCCGGATGGCCTAACGCATACTTTCAAGCTCCGAAAGGGCGTCAAGTTTCACGACGGCACGCCCTTCAACGCCGAGGCGGTCAAGGCCAACTTCGACCGCATCGTCGATCCGGCCACCAAGTCGCCCCAGGCCGCGTCCAAACTGGCCGCCTATCAGTCGACGACCGTGGTTGACGAACTCACCGCGAAGATCACGCTCAAGACCCAGTTCGCCGCGTTCTACGACGCGCTCAGCCAGACCTGGCTAGCCATCGCCTCGCCCACTGCCCAGAAGAAATTTGGCGACGACTACGGCCGCAACCCGGTCGGCACCGGCCCGATGATGTTCAAGGAATGGGTGGCCAAGGATCGCATCGTCGTGGTCAAAAACCCGGATTACAACTGGGGGCCCCCTTTCTGGAACCACACCGGCCCGGCCTATCTCGACCAGATCACCTTTGTCGGTATCTCGGAGAACGGCGCGCGCCTGACCGCTTTCGAGAGCGGCGAGTTGCAGGTGATGGAGACCGTCCCCGAGGGCGACTTCGACCGGCTCAAGAAGTCGGGCAAGTATCAGATGGTGGTCGCCCGCACGCCGGGCTCGCCGATGACCATCTTCATGAACACTGAGAAGGCTCCCTTCAACGACATCAATGTGCGTAAAGCGATCATGCATGGCCTGAGCCGGCCGGATCTCATCAACGCGGCTTTCTTCGGCCTCTACACGCCCGCCGACACGCCCATCGCCGACAACACCCTGTATCACACCAAGAAGGCCGTCGGGATGTATCCCTACGACATGGAGAAGGCCAAGAAATTCCTCGAGGATGCCGGCTGGAAGGCCGGCCCGGATGGGGTGCGGGTCAAGAATGGCGAAAAGCTGGTCGTGGACTTCGTCGACTTGACGACGTATGAGCCCAAGGTTGTCGCCACCCAGGCGCTGCTCAAGCCGCTTGGCATTACGGTCAATGTCAAAGCGCTCGATCAGGCGACCCGGGTGGCAATGGGACACAAGGGCGACGGCCACATGTTCTCGACCGCGCTCCTGGACAGCGATCCGGGCGCCATCCAACTTGTCTACCATTCGCGCAATCTGGGCGGCTTTGACTGGTCGCGCATCAAGGACGCCGAGCTGGACAAGCTGCTCGACGATCAGGCCAAGGAGCCCGATACGGCCAAGCGGGCCGCATTGCTCGAGCAGGCGGTGATGAAGATCATGGAAAACGCCTGGTCGTTCCCAATTTACAACTTCGCCCGCCTGTTCGGGGTCAGCCCGAAGGTCAAGAACTTCCGCACCCATCCGATCGGCAGCTACCCGTATCTGTACGAAGTGTCGTTGGAATAGGCGTGGGAACCTACATCCTGAAGCGCCTGCTGGCCGCGATTCCGATCCTCATCGGCATCTCGGCCCTGGTGTTCTTCAGCCTGAAGCTCGTGCCCGGCGATCCACTCTCCGCAATCACCGGTGACGCCGTCATCGGCAAGGAGGAGGCGGATCGCCTGCGCGAGCAGTACGGGTTGAACGATCCGCTGCACGTTCAGTATCTGCGTTTCGTTGGGCGGGCGATCCAGGGCGACCTGGGTCGCTCGCTCCAGTTCAAGCGGCCCGTCATCGATGAGATTGGGGCCCAGTTGCCGGCGACGCTCCAATTGACGGCCGCGGCAATGGTGATTGCTCTGACCGTTGGGCTCAGCCTGGGCATCCTGGCCGCGATCCGCCCGCACTCGCTGCTTGATGCGCTCACCATGAGCGTCGCCATGGCGGGGGTGTCCTTCCCATCCTTCTGGGTCGGGTTGATGCTGCTTCTGATCTTCTCGCTCGCCCTGGGCTGGCTGCCCGCAACCGGGACCGAGGGGATCGAACGCCTGATCATGCCCGCCGCAACCCTGGGCTTTGGGGCCGCCGCCATCATCGCCCGCCTCACCCGCAGCTCGCTGCTCGAGGTTCTGCAGCAGCAGTTCATCGTCACCGCCCGGGCCAAGGGCCTGTCCTTCGTCAAGGTCGTATTCCGGCATGCCCTGCGGAATGCGCTCATCCCAGTGGTTACCATCGTCGGCCTGCAGTTCGGCAATCTGTTGGCTGGCGCGGTTGTGATCGAAACGGTCTTCTCGCGCCAGGGGATCGGCCGGTTGTTGGTGACCGCCATCCTCGGGCGCGACTTCCCGCTCGTCCAGGGGGTGATCCTGTTCGTGGCCTCGGTCTACGTCATTGTCAACCTGCTGGTTGATCTGTCGTACGCCCTGATCGACCCGAGGATCCGCTATGCGTGAGCGCGCGGTGGCGCTGGCGTTGCCGCGGACAGGCGCGGACCGGGCTCTCGCGGCGCATCCTGCCAGCGCCCTGCTGCGCCGCTTCATTCGAAACCGGAGCGCATTCGCCGGCAGCGTACTGTTCGGTCTCATCGTGCTCCTGGCCCTGATCGGCACGCGCGCCACGCCGTATGACCCGGTCCAGATGGATATCGAGAATCGCCTGGCCGAACCCGGCCTCGATCACCTGTTGGGCAGCGATCATTACGGGCGCGACATATTCAGCCGCCTGCTCGCGGGCGCCCACTTGTCGCTGCTCATTGGCCTGGTCTCGGTCAGCCTGGCCGTGAGCAGCGGTCTGCTGCTCGGCCTGCCCGCCGGCTACTTTGGCGGCTGGGTCGATATGCTCGTCATGCGGGCGATGGACCTGATGCTGTCCTTCCCGTCGGTGTTGCTGGCGCTCGGCATCGTCGCCATCGCCGGGCCCAGCCTCTTCAACGTCATGCTGGCGGTGGGCATCGCCTCCGTGCCGTCCTATACCCGCCTGGTGCGGGCGTCGGTCCTGGGCATCCGCGGCTTGCCGTATATAGAAGCCGCTCGTGCCCTCGGCAGTGCCCCGTTGCGGATCATCACCCAGCACGTGATCCCCAATATCCTGGCCCCGCTCATCGTGCTGGCCACGCTCGGGACCGCCGGCGCAATCCTGACCGGCGCGGCGCTGTCCTTCCTCGGGCTGGGCTCGCAGCCGCCCGTCCCCGAGTGGGGCGCAATGCTGAGCGAGGCCCGCAACTACATGCGCCTGGGCTGGTGGCTCACCGTCTTCCCCGGGTTGGCGATAGCGATAACGGTTTTATCGTTGAACCAACTCGGCGACGGGCTGCGCGATCTGCTCGATCCGTACATGCGCAACAGCCCATGACCAGCAAGACAAACGGAGAAAAACCATGCGCGCCATCGTTTCCGCTCCGCCTCAACCTCATCGCATTGAATTTCGTGACGTGCCCGAGCCGGAGCCCTCACGAGATGAAGCCCTGGTCGCCGCCCGGGCGGTCTCGCTCAACCGCGGCAATTTCAGGCGTCTGGCTTGGGAGGCGGCGGGCTGGTGCCCGGGCTATGACCTTGCGGGCGAGGTCGTCCGGGCGGCGGCGGATGGGAGCGGCCCTGGCGTCGGCGCGCGGGTGGCCGGGATCGTGCCAAGCGGAGCATGGGCCGAGCGGGTGGCTGTCCCTACCCGCCGGCTGGCTCTCATCCCGGAGTCGGTCTCGTTTGCGGCGGCGGCCGCTATCCCGGTGGCCGGGCTGACCAGCCTGCTCGCGCTCGCCCATGGCGGCAACCTGCTTGGCCGGCGCGTACTGATCACCGGCGCGGCGGGCGGAGTCGGTCGGGCGGCCGTCCAACTGGCCCGGCTGGCTGGCGCGCAGGTCACCGCCCAGATCAGCCGGCTTGAGCGCGGCCAGGGCCTGGCAGCGCTCGGCGCAGACGCGGTCGTTACTCGCCTCGACGATTCGGCCTCCACCTTCGATCTGGCGATCGAGTCGGTCGGGGGCGCGCTGCTCGCCCAGACCCTGGCCCGCATGGCGCCCGGCGGCACTGTCGTCTCAATCGGCGCGTCATCGGATGAAGCGACGACGTTTGACGTGCTGGCCCTGGTGCGCCGGGGGGCGATCAGCCTGTACGCGATGAGCTTGTTTCAGGAGATGGAGCGTCAGGACGCGGGCAGCCACGAGCTCGACATCCTGCTTGGGTTGATCGCGACACGGCGGCTCGATCCGCAGGTTGACCTGCAGCGGAGCTGGCATGAGATGGGATCAATGCTGGCGGCGCTGGGCGAGCGCGCCGTCGCCGGCAAGGCGATCGCGATTGTTGATTGAGGAACCTTGGAGCGCCAAACAAAACGACATGAAATGCCCCAGAATGTCAACACAACACCCGTCATCCCGCGCGAAAGCGCGGGACCCATATCTTAGCTCGCGCAACACCAACACCAACAGCGGCCGCGATTTCACCGATCCGCGGTATGGGTCCCGCGCTTTCGCGCGGGATGACGGCTATTACGCGGAGGGATCTCGTTGACTCATGGATGAACTGCTTGACGAACCCGCCGTGCTGGCCGTCGCCGCCCTCGCCCGCGAAGCGGACCCCGAGCTGCGCGGCCGAAACCCCGCAGTATGGCTGGACCGGCTCGCGGCGGAGCGCGCCCGGCTGGACGCTGCGCTGGGTTGGTGCGTTGAAAACAAACGTTTTGCTCTGGGCCTGGACATCGCCGCGGCGGTCTGGCCGTTCTGGTTGAACCGCGGGCATCTGCCCGAGGGCGCGGCCTGGCTGGCCCGGCTGCTCGACGCGCCGGGCGCGGAAGCGCCTTCTCTCGGCCGGGCCCGCGCGCTGGCCGGCGCGGGAAATCTCTGCTTTCATCAGGGCGACTTCGCCGGTTCGGAGACGCGCCTGCTCGAAAGCCTCGCTTTGTTTGAGTCGCTCCAGAACACGCAGGGGATCGCCGAGGCCCGCGGCGGCTTGTCGCGCGTTGCGATGTCGCGTGGCGACGCGGCGGGCATGCGCGAGCACAGCCGGCTGGCGCTCGAGGCTGCCCGCCAATCGGACTACGAGACTGGGATCGCGATCGCTTTGCACCACCTCGCCCATGCGTCACTGATTGACGGTGATCTCGAGGCGGCTGAGCGTTTGTATGCCGGGAACGTCGAGGCCTATCGCGGCATGCAGCGCCGCGATCTGGTGGCCTCGGAGTTGCACAACCTCGGCCACGTCGCCTGTCTGCGCGGCGATCCGGGCCGCGCAAGGGGCCTTTTCGTCGAGAGCCTGCTCCTGGCCGATCAGACCGGCGGGAGCGCGATCCGGCCGTATGACCTGATCGGGCTGGGCCGGGTGGCGGCGGCGCAGGGCCAACCCGGGGCGGCGGCCCGACTGCTCGGGGCGGGGATGGCGATTCTGCTCAAGGAGGGAAAGGCCGTTGTGCCGCTGCTCCGCTCGGAGGTGGAGCGCGTGATCGCCGAGACGCAGGCAGCGCTTTCAGCCGGCATGTATGTGGCGGCCGCGGCAGCTGGCGCCGGGCTCAGCACCGAGGACGCGCTCGCGCTGGTGGAGGGGCTGTGATTGCGCTGCTTGTACTCGTGCTGTGACTAAAGTCGTTCCACCGCCATGACCGACTCTACCGACCTCACCCACGACGCTGAGCGCGAGCCGGTGTTTCGCCACACCAACATTCGCGACGAAGTGCATACGCTGCTGCGCCGGCGCATCCTCACCCACGAATACCCGCCCGGCTTCCGCTTCGATCTGCGCGATCTATCGTCGCGCTTCGGCATCAGCCAGACTCCGATGAAGGAGGCCCTGCAGCGGCTCGAGATGGAGGGCCTGGTGACGATCGTGCCGCGCCGGGGCACGTTCGTGGCCACCTTCGACACCCGCGGGATGGCCGAGACCTACGACGTGCGCCTCGCGCTGGAGCGCTTTGTCGCGCCGGCAATCGCCCGAAATGTCACCGGCCCGGATCTTGACCAGCTTGGCCGGATGCTTGGCCAGATGAGCGAGTTGATTCACTCGGCCGACGCAAATTCCAAGCTGCCGGAGTATGTCGGGCTGGATTTCGACTTCCACTGCCGCATCGTCGCCCTGGCCCGCAACAAACGCATGGATGAGATCTACGCCCAGGTCGGCGGACCGCTGCAGTTGGCCCGGGTGATGATCGATCTCGGCACCGAGGTGTATATACGTTACACAGAGGTTGAGCACACGGAGATATTTCGCGCGCTGGAGGCGCGCAACGCGGACGCGCTGTCGAACGCGTTGACCGAACACGTGGAGCGGGCCAAGGTTCGGCTGTCAGCCTGGTTCGCGCGACGCGGGCCGCCCAACGGCGCATCGGAATGACGGATGACGCTTCACGCATGACGGCTGAGCGCCGTCTCTTCTAATCATGCTCAACATCGGTCTGGTCGATCTCGACACCACCCATCCGGCCTTCTTCGCCTCGCTGCTCAAGGGCGGCGATGACCTGCGCGTCACGGCGGTTTTTGACGGCGGCGCCGTCCAATCCCCGGAATATGTCGCCCAATTTGCCCGCGACCACGGCGTCGCGCGGGTATGCGCCAGCCTCGACGAGCTCGTCTCGATCGTCGACGGCGCAATGGTGTGCAGCCAGAACTGGGATCTGCGTCTCGAGCGGGTCCGGCCCTTCCTCGAGGCTGGCAAACCCGTCTTTATCGACAAGCCCATGGTCGGGAGCCTGCGCGATCTCAACGCTCTGGTTGCCCTCGCAGCCCGGACCGGCGCGCCGATCATGGGCGGCTCGACCATGCGTTATGCCGATGAACTGGTGGCGTTGCGCGAGAAGGTCGACGGTCTGGGCGGGGCGGTCTCGGCTTTTGCCTCGGGTCCGGGCGATCTGCTGAACTATGGCACGCACGTGGTCGAGATGACGACCGCCTACTTTGGCCCGCGGGTGGAGGCGGTCACCCACATCGGGGGCGGGCGCTCGCACCTGTTCCGGCTGGACCAGCGCGACGGTCCGCCGATACTCTTGCAGTTGTCCAGCGGGCGGGTTGAAGCCGGCAACGGAACCATGTTCGCGGTCACCACCGAGCGCACGCTCGAAGTCGTGCAGCCGAAGGCGGGCTGGACGATGAAGGAATCGGCGCTCAAGGCGCTGACCCGATTCTTCCGCGAGGGCGCGGCCCCGGCGACGATCGAGGAATCGCTGCACGTCGTGCGGGTCTGTCTGGCCGCGGCAGAGTCAATCCGCGCGGGCCGGACCATCGCCTTGGCCGACATCCCGGCCGGGGCTCGTTTTGACGGGACGGCCTACACCCGCGACTTCGCCCGCCTGGGCGCCTGGCAGGGTGATGGGCTGTCGGCCCGATCCCGCTACTTCTCCTGATGTACTCTCCGAATCACCCTCCCCCGGCTTCGCTGGGGGAGGGTGATTCGGTCACCAATACCATGCAAGAGGACATAATGACCCCCGATCAATGGCTCACCCGCCTCGTCCAGATCCCCAGCGTCACGCCTTTGCACGCCGGCCCGCGGGCCGGGCAAGCGGGCGAAGGCCGCATCGCGGCTCAATTGGCCCATTGGTTTGGCGAGCTGGGCGCCGAAGTGATCCTCGAGGACGCTCACCCCAATCGCCCGAACGTGTATGCCATCTGGCGCAACCCGACCAGCGACCGCTGGATCGCCCTGGACTGCCACACCGATACGGTCGGGGTCGAGCAAATGCCCGGCGATCCGTTCAGCGGCGAGACACGCGATGGCCGGGTGTGGGGCCGCGGGGCCGTCGACGACAAGGCCTCGCTCGCGGTCGCGCTGTCCGTGTTGCAAGCCATGCGGGCGGCCGGCGCGTGGCCCACGGCGAACCTGATCGTGGCCGCGGTGGCTGATGAGGAAGTGGCCCTGGGCGGGGCCTTTGTCTTTGACGCCTGGCTGCGCCAGCGCGGGCTGCGCCTCGATGAGCTAGTGGTTGCAGAGCCAACGTTGTGCGCGCCATGCTACGGGCACATGGGCAGCGCGCGAATCGATTTCACGGTGCAGGGCGTGTCCACCCACACCTCGCAACCCCATCTCGGCAGGAACGCCATCGTCGGCGCGGCCCGGATCGTGCTGGCCATGCAGGCCGAGCACGAGCGCCTGCAGACAATCGCGCCGACGCCGGTCGGCAAGGGCCAGCTCTCCGCCATCCAGGTCGCCGGCGGGCGGGCGCCCAATATCGTCCCGGATCTGGCGACCCTTGGCTTCAACCGGCGGATCACCTCGAATGAGGATGAGCAGGCCGTCATGGCCGGCCTCGCCAAACTGGCGAGGGAC
>JBDSIP010000260.1:0-5141 GCA_039917915.1 Thermoflexales bacterium | reverse complement strand
CAACGCATTGCGCTCGGCCAGATCACGTGGTTTCCGTTTGGAACGATTCAGCGCGAGCGAGAAGCAATGCTCATCCAGAACGGAATAACATTCGAGATCGTCAGGGCGAGCGGCAAGTCGCCAAAGGACGCGCGTTTGACGACAGAAGTTGAATCGGGCCCTCTCCTTTCCTCCCCAGAAAAGGCAGCAGACAAAGTCGTCGCGCATGGCGGCCTGTATCCGATTTTTGTAAATGACACGTTGAGCGTGGATGCAACCGTAGACAGGCTCAAGAATATGGGCTTTTCGCCCGAATCCCTGCGTGACGTGTTTGCTGCGGGCGATCTGTTGTACACGCCTTCAGGTCCGCCCGATCTTCGGCGGTGAAAGCATTGTTCTCGGCCATGCGGAGATACCAAATCATGCAAACGCGCGTTCGTTTGGTTACTTTACTGGGTTGCTTCAGCTTAATGGTGACTGCGTGTTCTCCCTTTGGGCTTGATCCTTCCAGTTGTATCCAGCCGGTTGGCGGCCGGCCCGTCCTTCCGCTGTCGTCACCCTACTTTGTTGAAGAGATCGCCTTGTCGCCCGACGGGACGAAACTGGCGATGTCCTATCACTCTCCCCATATCCCGCACTTTGGCCTCTTCGACCTCAGTGCGGGCAGATTTCGAGATTGGCAACTAGGCGACATCGTACCCTTCGGGCCGGCCGGCGGAGGTGGATTCTTTGCAGGTCTTGCTTGGAGCGCAAACGGCGATAGAGTGTACGCCCTCAATGACTGGACTATCCATACGCTTGCAATTGATCGTGCGGCTGAGCAAGTGGCAGCCCCCTGCAAGTTCTGTAACGGCTTTGACATATCCTCAAGTGGTACGCTGGCGATCGGCGGCCGGCGCGGTGATGAGCCCGGCGAGGAACAATGGGTCTACGCGTTTGATTCCGTTTCCACGCCAACGGAATCGTGGTCACGCAGGGTCGATGAATTCGCCAGTCTGGCCTGGTCACCTGACGGGACCAAGCTTGTCGTGGCGGACCTTGTTGAAGGTGCAACTGGCCGGACCGAGAACCGTTATCGTGTGTACGAGCACCCTAGCGGAAAGGAGTTGCCGTATTCGGTCACAGTCAGTAGCGCGCCGAAGCCCACGTGGTACAACAACGAGGAGCTGGTCATTACCCAATCCTCATCCAGCAAAGTTCTGCGCTGGAATCCATCGACCGGCGTATCGACGACGCTTTTCGCGGTTGGGCCGGAGTTCAAGCAGCGCGGCGAGCTTTCGGCTGCATTCCTGCGCGAGGGATCGCGTTGGGCTGTGCTGGTCTTCGATGGGCGCAGCGGACAGACAATGAAGTTGGACCGCGCATGTATCAAGCCGTGATTCGCCCGTGAATTTGACGACCGCGGCCGCCGCATAGCCGAAGCACGTCGCCCAACCAACAAGGCCGGCCAGGTGCAGGGCTTTGCGGCCTCTGGGGCGAACAGCCTCCGCCCGCATGCGGTGATCACGACCAGCGATCCGGCCCAGGCCAGTTTCGGCTATGATCCGAATGGCAATATGACCACGCGGATGGACGCGGGCGTGACCTACACCCACACTTGGGATGCCCAGAACCGGATGGCGGGCGTCAGCGCGCCGGCAAAGAATACGGCCTGGGTCTATGACCCGGATGGCGCCCGCGTCAGCAAGAATGACGGGGCGATAACGACGGTTTACATCGGCGACGCGGTCGAAGTCCAGATCAGCGGGACGATGCGGTTGACCACGACCTACTACTTCTTCGGCGGGGCCCGGATCGCGATGCAAAAGGCGGGCGCGCTGACCTACCTGCATGGCGACCGGATCGGATCGGCGTCGCTGGCGACGGACGCCAGCGGCAACACGGTCTCGCAGGAGAGGTATTACGTCTGGGGCTCGGCCAGCATGATGAGCGGGACGATGCCATCGGAGTTCCAGTTCCAGAATCAGCGCCGGCTTGATGACACGCAAATGGGGCGGCTATACGACTTCAACGCCCGCTTCTTCAGTCCAGTCCTGGCCAACTTTATCAGCCCGGACAGCATCGTGCCGAACCCGGCCGACCCGCAAAGCCTGAATCGTTATGCGGCGATGGCCAACAACCCGCTCAAGTTTACAGACCCGACGGGGCACATGCAGACCTGCGAGGGTTGCGACGGGAACGGATATAACCCGGTGTCTCTGTACCACGAGTGGACACTCGGCTACTACGATAGGGGCACGTTGCGTGTTGCGTTCCACCATTACTATCGGGCGAATCCGGCCCGATCGTTGCCTAGCCCTCGCCGTGATGCGAGGGGAGGCACACGGAATGCCTACAATGAAGCTGCGGTGGATGGGAAGAGAGACGCCGAAGCGGAGCAAGGCTACGTGAGCGCGGAGAGCGTCGCTCACTGGGACGATCGGTTTGCGCAACTGAGCCAGGACCAGGGAGATATCCATCGGGCCCAGACCTCGCTTGTTATGGCGGGCCAGGCAAGCAGAAGTGTTGCAGCGCAGTTCGAGTACAACACGATGGCGCTGGCAGAGTGCAGTTTCTCGGCGGGGACGCCGATAGCGACAGAAGCGGGCATGCTGGCAATCTCATCCGTGGTGACGGGCACGCGCGTGCTTGGCTGGGATGAAACCACAAACACAACCGGCTATTACCGGGTCACCCACCTGTGGGTGCATGAAGATCCGGTTCTTGTGATGTTGGTCGTCAATGGTGAGACGATCACGACGACACCGGAGCATCCGTTCTACGCGCCGATACGCGGCTGGCTTCCGGCGGGCGAGTTGTTAGTCGGCATCGGCGTGCGGAAAGCTGATGGTGGCGTTGGGATTGTCGACGCGACAACGACGGTGACCCGCACGGAGCGGATGTGGAACCTCACAGTTGATGAGGCACATACGTACTTTGTCGGCGACGAACAAGTGCTGGTGCACAACGATTGCCTAACAGGTTCGAATGGTCGCCGCTACCCAAGGGACTATCAGGTGAATGACAAAGATGCGACAGCCAGTAAACCTGCCACGAGGCAACTTCGTATGGGGCCATTTCCTGATGAGCTGGCCGTCCGCGGAAAAGGAATGAAGGAATTGGGGCCTGATCCTGTGAGAGTCGAGCCGAGCAAGTGGAGAAACCAAGACAGCAGTCTCCAGTTCCGTACCAACAACGCCCCGAAAGGTTGGGCCAATCTTGAAGGCCTTGATCCAGAGACGGGTCGCGTGATTTGGAACAAACATCTATGGTGGGTGAAGGAATGAGTGCCTCAACGAACTTTGATCGCCTTGACACGAACCTGATTACAAGCCGCGACGTCGCATCTAGCCGAATTGAGCTGCAATTGGACATCGCTATCGTTCAGCCATTGGCGACACGACTGCTTGCGCTTGAGGCGAAACAGATCGCTAGACTCGTACTTATGGGACCTACGAACGCCGACCGAGTGACGCTGGAACTTGAAACGAACCCGGATGTTGGCGGATATGGTTCAACATGGAATGTCGTGGACGGCGAGATCATGTGCTACATTGGCCGAAGGCACCTTAGGGGGCTTATCGGTGAATGCCAGTATTATCTGGAGCACGGGCGGGGAAGCATCTTTCAATTCGATTACTATATGGTCGGCCGAGACGGACTTAAGGAGCGCCACTTTCCAGTTTCGTGCGCCGAGTTCGAACCTATGCGCAGCATTGACATCTCCGGCCTGTCGGAAGCGGAGATCGACAGACTGTTAGCGCGGGATCCGTCCGATTGGAACGAAGTTTGACCAACCTATTGAACTTCGCGCTAACCACCGACGCGGCATCGGGACGCGTTTGGCAAGCTGATCACGGCGACCGAGTTTCTGGCCAGCGGGACGATCTCGCAGGCGACGACGTATGCCTATAATTTTCAGGGCAACCTGGTAACGCTGGGGAACACGACCACAATTACGTATGACCTGCTGGGGCGCAAGCTGGGGATGCGCGACCCGGACATGGGGGTGTGGGCATATCAATACGACCCGAACGGCAACCTGACCGCCCAAACTGACGCGCGCGGGCAGACGGTCCAATACCTCTTCGACGCGCTGGGCCGGCCAATCGAGACCCGCGACGCGAACGCGAACTGGACGCTCGAGAAGCGCTACTACGACGAGGCCGGCTTCGGGCAAAGCAAGGGCCGCCGCACGCGGGCCGAGGCGTATAGCCTGCCCCGGCGGAGGCCGGGGTGGCCAACGCCCTGGACAACAGCATCGCGACCACCTACGACGGGCGCGGGCGGGTGATCCTGGACCGCCGGAGTATCGGGGGCGCGAGCTATGACACCCGGGCGGGCTACGACTCGGCCAACCGGGTGCTGACGTCGACCTTGCCGACCGGCGAAGTGCTGAGCCCGAGTTACAACAGCCTTGGGCAGCCCTACGCGCTGACCGGAGCGCAGACGTATGTGAACGCGGCCTTATACAACACCCTGGGCAAGCCGACCGAAGTGCAGTTTGGGAACGGGCTCAGCCAACGCACCTACGATTACGGGATTGACACGCCCGCATGGTTCGGGACGAGCCAGTTTGGGCGGACGCGCCAGATTTGCGTTGCGGCGACCGCGGCCGGGAACTGCTATGACGACACCCGGACCGGGGGGACGACGAACACGATACTGAATGTGGTCTACAGCTTTGACAACCTCGGCAACGTGACTGCGATCGGCGACCGCTCGAGCGGCTACACCCTGGGCGGGGCGGGGCAGACCGCCCACAGTTACGGATACGACGACCTGAACCGGTTGGTGAGCGGGTCAGCCACCGGCGGGGAGTTCCCCAACTTCACCAGCGCCTGGACGTTCAACGCGATCGGGAACATGACCAACAAGGCCGGGCAGTTGCAGGGCTTCGCGGCTTCGGGGGCGAACAGCCTCCGCCCGCACGCTGTGATCACGACCAGCGATCCGGCCCGGGTGCATTTCACGTTAGGGGCCGACAAGCGCCCACAATTGGTTGAAGTTGCCGCTCATGGCAGCATCCCGAAAAGGGAGCAAGTGCTGCAGTCCGGCGCGTGACCAACGCATGCCGGATGCGCAAAGGCGTTGTTTATAGCGCTTCGCGCCGGCCTCAATTGTGCCGCTGCCAATGGGCAGTCCATCACGCTGGAAGTCTTGGTATTGGAGGCGTTGGTAGT
>JBDSIP010000259.1:0-8565 GCA_039917915.1 Thermoflexales bacterium | reverse complement strand
ATCCGCAAGGTTGGCGTCGCCCCGGGCGGCAGCGCGACGAGCACGGAAGCAAAGGGCAGGATGGCCGCGCCGGGCTGGGCGGTTTCAGCATATCCGGGAAGGTCGATCTTGAGCGCGCCGGCGGCGCCCGTAACGATCCGCGCTTCGGGCGCGCGCCAATCAACGAGCAGGCCATCCACGGTTGCGGTCACCGTCGGAGGCGGGGATGCCGCCGGGGGCGGCCCCATGGCTCTGGCGCCGGCGCTGACGCTCAGCGCGCCACTCAACGCAATCAGGCCGACAAACCCTGCCCGGAGCAGGGTCGTCGGCCTGATCGAGTGAACTGATCTGGGCGTCAATTGACTCCGTTCAAGACCACTGGGAGATAGATCCGGAACGGCAATCCCGAGCCGGAGTGCGCTTGCGCGTTGATCGGCGTGTGAAAGGTCTCGCGCCCCTGGGTGTCCACATCGGCTAGCCAGTACCACCACGTCCCGTCATCAGGCGCGGTGTCAACGTAGCTGTAGGTCGCGCCCGGGGCACCGCCTTGAGCGGCCGCCGGTTCGAAGTGGATCAGGCTGGCCTGCGTCCGGTCATTGACCGAGGCGCGATAGAGGTTAAAGCCGAAGTTGTCCAGCTCGACCGCGGTGGCCCACTTCAGATTCATCTGCCGGTCGCTGAGTGGATCGGCCCGGAAATAGAGCAATTCGACCGCGGTCGGAGCGCAGATTGCGCTGGTGATGTTGTTGTTGTCCAACGTCACCGCGCCAGTTTGAGCGAGTGCCCGCCCATTCAGGCTTGCGCCCGTGCCCAGACTGATGCTGGTGAGCGCCATGATGTTGCCGACGAACTTCGTGCCCGAGCCCAGCGTCGCCGAACTGCCGACCTGCCACCATACATTGCAGGCCGTGCCGCCATTGGTTACGACCACAGTCGCGTTAACGCCGGGCGTGGTGTTCAACCCGCTGGCCATGCGGAAGATCCAAACCGCGGCGGCGTCTCCCCCGCCGTCCAATATCAGTGTACCAGTCGACAGTTGGGCCGACGTCAGTTGGGCCGATGTCGGGAAGCAGTACACCCCTGGGGCCAGTGTCAGTCCGGCCAGTTCTTGCGTCGGGGCATAAGTGACGTCGCAGATGGCGTTCGGCGCCGCGCTCAGCGCGCCAAATGCCGCAGTAGCGTCAAACTGCGCCAGGCCTGCGCCCACGTCTGCGTCGTGGATCGTGCTCGGAGTGATCACAATCCCCGGGGGGAAACCCGTGACATGGGGTATAGATCCGATGCCTGGGCTGACACCGACATTGCCCTGGATCGTCGTTGGGCCGGTGTTGGTGACGATCGATCCGGCCAGGACGGAGTAGCTCTCGGCTGCGCCAAGCGAAGGCGACGTCGCTGCGACTCTGGCGGATGCTCCGGTGGGGAGCCCAACGAGCGCGGCAACGACGACGAGTGCGACAAATCGGGGACGAGTAAACGCGCTAGCCATCATGCGCCTCCCTGTGTATCAGTGTTGGATCGGGCCGATGCGCGCAGCATCAGCCTGCTCGCAACGAGCAGAAGAACCAGCGCGCCGGCCAACGAGGCGAGGGTGCTGCTGTCGCTACCCGCGCCGCCTGTAGCCGGCAGTACAAGGACTCGGGTGGGCGTCGCCGATGCCGTAGGTGTGGCGGTGGGCGCTGCCGGCGTATTCGTCGGCGGGGGTGAAGTGGCCGCCGGTTGGGTGGGTCTGGGCGTCGATGTCGGTGTGGCTGTGGCACCTTGCGGAATGGGCGTGTTCGTGGGCGTGGGCGTAATGCCCGCCAGACCAGCCGACACAGGCTCAGCCTGTCGGCCCATCGCGAGCAGGGCGAAAATGGCCCCGATAGCGATGGCGCTGAGTACGATCCTCTTGAGTGTCATTGCTGATCTCCTTGGAAATGAAAACGGGCGCCTCTGTGGCGCCCGTCCTTCTTGTCTGACCCGTGGCCGATTCATCCGGCCTCAAGACGCCAATTGTCGTGGACGGCCGCAAGCCGGTTAGGGAACTTGCCCGCCGGTCAGGCCGGGGTCATCCGGTCCTTCTGCTCTTCGACCATTGCCTTGCCGCGCTTCTCGAAGTCCTTGGCCTGCGCGCGCACGCCATCGGCGATCTTGCGGGCCTTGGCACTGGCTTGCGACACTGCGTCTTCCACGGTTTCGGTGGTCTGATCCCTCAGCTCGATGGTCTTCTCCTGGATGGCGGCCAGGGTCTTCTTGCCGGATTGGGGCGCCAGTAACAGCATCGTGCCCGCGCCTATCAGGCCCCCGATCACAATGCCGGCGGCAAAGCCCCAGGCGGTGTTCGTTTCGTTCTCGTGGTTTTCAATAGGGTGGTTCATCTGGATTCTCCTTGTAGAGGTGTGAGCGATCGTCGAGTCGCTCACACCGATTAATTTTTGGGTTAGTTGCGCGTAATCGTCTCAGTGCTCCGCTCGTTGCCTGGGCCGGCGCCAGTCTGCTCGCGCGTTGAGCGCGTGACGGTCCGGGCCGTCGGCCGGTCAGTCACGATCTGGATCACCCGCACAACGATCCAGGTCAGCAGGGCATACACCACCATCGCGACCAACGTTGTCGTTTCGAGGGCCGAGCCCCCGGATGCGGGTGTCCCAAGAAGCGCACTGAACGGCGCGGTGAAGGGCGCCGAGATGCTGTAGATGAAGCTGGCGAAGCCGCTGCCGGGGTTCGCAGCGATCAGCTTCAGCACAAACCGAATCCCCAACAGGATCTCAAGCAGGCTCAGAATACTGTAGATGATCCGGTTGACCTGGAACGACTGCATCCGGCGCTCGGCGGCGACGTCGTGGACGACCCGCTCGGAGGCCACGTATCCCGGTTGCTGGGTGACGACGGTTTCCGCGCGGCGATCGACAGAGATCTCGCCCGGGTTTGGATTATTGGTCATTGATTTCTCCTAAGTGCTGGGCGCTCTTGACTTTCGTGTCGTGCTTGCTCACCCATTTGTTGATCTCGGTCTCGGCCTGGGCCTTGCCGTAACCATAGCGCTGCTGGAGCACGCCTGCGAGTTGCTCGGTCTTCCCGCTCAATCGCAGGAGATCGTCGTCGGTCAGCTTACCCCATTGCTGGCGCACCTGGCCCTTGAGTTCATGCCACTTGCCGGTGAGAATATCCTGTTTCGCATCCATTTTGGGTCTTCTTGATTGTTACAACTCTTTAGGTTGGTGGGTTGGCCCCCGCCGGCGCAAGGGTTGGGAGTGATAGCCAACCGCTTGTCAGCGCGAGCAGGGCCAGGGTTCCTGAGGAAATCGCCAGGACCGCCATGACCGCACCGGGCACTTCCACCAGACTCATTTGGGTCAATCCCCATAGAATGAGCCACATCCCCAAAGCGATTGAGGACAGGCTGCCGGCGATTTGCATGATGCGCATTGCGATCTCCCTGGTGCCATTTGGCATTGTCTTGACCGCTCAGCCTGAGCTCGAGTCGGTCAGTTTGATACATTTACGGTATCGGCTCTTGCTGCTTTTGGCTATCAGCGCGAAGCTGATTCGCCCGTAGGCCAGGCCGGAGATGGGCGTAGGCGTTTGGACTACATCCGCCCCGGCGGCTACTCGGTCACATCGGGAACCGGCGGAACGCCTTGACCGAGTCGGGCAGCCTGGGAATGGCATGCTGCAGCTGTGTCGCCGAGGGTTGGGAGATCGTTACACGTCTCTGCACTTCTTTATATCGATTGCCCCCAGCCGCTCGTAGGCGGGTTTCGCTAAAGGTTCTTGATGACCCTGGCCAGCACGACATTATCGCGCAGCCAGTGGTTGATTTCGCCGGCGGCCTGCATCTGGCCGTAACCGTAGCGCTGTTGCAGGACCCGGGTGAGTTCTGCGGCCTTGCCGGTCAGTTTGGCAAAGTCATCGTCTGTGAGTTTTGCCCAACGCTGGCGAACCTGGCCCTTGAGGTCAGGCCATCTGGCTGCCAGAGAGTCTTGTTTTGGATCCATAGGATTTCCCCTCTAGCGCCCAATCAGGATGAGGACACCCGGTTGACGATCAGCCCGTCCGCCGGCCGCCGCGGAGCAGACGGATGATGAATATCAACACGATCGCGCCGAGAAATGCGACCAGAATGCTGGTCAGGTTGATGCCGGTCATGGCATCGGGCACGTTGAAGAGAGCCCCGGCCAGCCAGCCGCCGATCAGTCCGCCGGCAATGCCGATGATGATGTTACCCAGCAGGCCGAAGCCGCCGCCCTGCATCAGGAGTCCGCCCAGCCAACCCGCGATTCCGCCCACAATGATCCATGACAAAATTCCCATGTGTTTTCTCCTTGGCCGCTCAACCGATGTTGAGCACGGCATTTGTATTGGGAATACCGTATTGCGTTCAGGGGCTGCTGCCAATCAGCGCGAAGCTGATTGGCGTGTAGGCTTAGTGGAAGATGAGTTGTCGGTGTTTGTCCTACGTCGACCACTTGTGGCACCCAGCGCTTGCGCCGCTCACTTCATCTTGCGCTGCAGGCGCGCGATCTCGGCCAATACGTCTTCGGGCCGGGTTTCCATCTCGAGATCGGCCAGCTCGCTATCGGCTTCGTTCTTCATTCCGAACTTGCGCTGAATCGCGTCGAGCATTTGCAGGACCCGGGTCAGTTCATGCTCGGTCAGCAGGCCGATGCGCATCGCCAGATCAGCCCGATGCTCGGACTCCCGGCTCAACCGATTCTGGCTGATGAGCACGAAGGTCGACAGAAAGATTGCTTCCAGCGAGACCACCATCGTCAGGAGCCCGTACGGAAATGGGTCAAACGCCGGCGCGCCAAATAGACCAGTGTTAAACAGGATCCAGGCCCCAAACCAGACGATATGGAAATAGGCGAAGATCATCCGACCCGACAGGGAGGTGATGGCGCCGGCATTCCCGTCCTGGGCGCCGCGCTCTCGGGCCGCATTCAGCCGCAACTGGATGATGGTGCGGATATTCCGCTCGATGACGCCGCTCAGCGCGGGATTGTCGCCCGCGCCATCGGGTGTCTCCGGCGGGTTCGCGCGGCTCTGTTTCATGGCGCGGAGGCGGGCGTTTCCTTCGCCACCGGCCGGTTGACGAAGAAGCGCGGCTTGCCCCAGCGGTAAATCAGGATCGACGCGCCGAGCCAGGCGCTGCCGAGCAGATACGCGGCGATGACGTCGCTCGCCCAATGCTGCCCGACATAAATCCGTGACAGGCCGATCAATGCCACCATCCCGGATAGGACAATCAGCGTCACCTTGCGCCACCAGGTGGGCCTTAGCAAAGTGAAAGCCAGGAACAGCAAAAAGCCAAAAAACGTCGTGAAATACAACACATGCCCGCTAGGGAATGAGTAGTCCTTCAATTGGTTGAAAACGTTGACGACGTCCGCGCTGGGGCGCGGGCGATCGATCAGCGCCTTGATCCCAAGCCCGACGACCGAGCTGAGAATCAGGCTGACGAAACTGACCAATGCTTCCCACCTGAGGCCGCTCACCAACAGGAACACCAGGGCCAGGGCCGAAATCACATAGGCCTGCGGGCCGAATCCGATCCAGGTCAGGCCGGCCATTAGCGGGCCGAAGCCCGGGAAGTTGAGCGTTTGGATCGCCTGGGTGATTGTGACGTCGAAGGTGAAAAAGGCGACGGTTTTCGCGAGGACCGCCAGGATGGTGAAAACGGCCAAAGCGACGACCATATAGCCCATGAAGACCCGGGATCGGTAACGCCGCCAGGGTTTCGAGACGATCGCGCCCGCCAAGTCGATGCCTCTACGCCAGGCGTTGACCTGTTGCGTGGCGGCTTCTACGGCCTGGGCGGGGACGGCCTCCCCGTTCTCAGTCATTCAAACTATCTTCCTGTCGGCGATGACATATGTGGCGGCTGCCTGTAACCGTACCCTTTCCCACGTTATCGGTCGCCAGGGTGGCTGATGGGTCGCCGGCCAGAATCAGCGTAACAAGCCCTCCGGCGGCGGACGCCGCCGGAAGACCCGTTACGTCGGCGCCCTCAACCGGCGCGATGGGGGTGGGGGCCATCGGCGGTTGGGGGGTCGGCGCCACGCTGACCGCGCGCCTTGAAACCAGACGCGATGACCGCACAACGGTCATTGTGTTCGGTCAGCCGAACAGAACATACTTGCGCTTGGGCGCCTGGTAGACAAGCGTCGGCAATTGATCTGACAGGTCGACGAGGTTTGTCCGCAGTTGTTTGCGCAGGTTTCGGGCCGGCTTGCTCGAGGCGGCCTCGCCCACTTTGTCTCGCGCGACGCTCAATGCATGTTGGGCCGATTGATAGATCGCGCTCTTCGCCACGTCCCTTCGCAACGTCTGGCCTGACCGGTTCCAGGTCAGCCACGCCATGAAGGTCGTCGCCAGGGCGCCCACCGCGAAGCCGATCAAGGCCTTGCCGGCACTCGACGGTCCAGAGGCGGAGACATTGGCGGGCATTGAGACGGCCTGCAACGACTTCGTGACGACATCCTTTCGATCTTCATGCAGGGCCACATCGGCGAGCGAGACGATGCCGACCAGTTGTCCATCCTGGACGATCGGCAGCCGGCGAACCTGATGTTTGGCCATCACCTTGGCTACCTGCTCAAGATTCCATCCGGCCTCGCCGGTCACGATCTTGTCGCTCATGAACCTGTGGATGGGCGTCGTGAGGGGATCATCCGCGCCGGTCAGCCCTTGCGTCGCAAGATCGCGATCCGTCACGATCCCCTTCAGCTTGCCCTCTTCCACGATGAGCACATCGCCGATATCGCGTTCGCGCATGATCGCGGCCACGCGCGCGACGGTCTCATCCGGCGCGCAAGTGGCCAGCGCGTGGGTCATGACTTCGTATGCTTTTGACATTTTTATCTCCTGCAGGTTGAACTCGGCTTAGGGCTGGTCGGGCTCCGATCGCGTTGATCAGAGTCTGGCGCGGCGGCCGCTCAACAGGTTAACGACCACGACGATCAGGGCCGCAACCAACAGCACATGCACCAGCTCGCCGCCAATGCCTCCGAGAAGCCCAAGCGCCCACAGGATCACGAGTACGATCACAATTGTCCACAACATGGCAACAGTCTCCTTATGAGCCGGCGCGCCTTGCGGGCTGCCGGTCAAGAATCAAACGAACCTTTGTTCCCAATAGCGTAGGCACCTGCGCCCTTGCTGACCATCAGCCGATATCTGAAGTGGGTGTCGGTCTTTGGACTACATTGGTGATCGGGGGCTGGCATGGGCCTGATCTGTTTGTCAGTGTTGAGCGCGGCCGGCTGTCGGTGTTTGTCCTACGCCGGCAAAATTGGGTCTATTTATCCGGCCAATCGCGCCGAGCAAGGCTACAATCATTCAGAAGTGGCGCGCAATTTGGCCACGTTTGAAAGATCCAGTGTTTGAGAGGGGCAGGTGGTTGGATGGAGCACGAATCAAAGTCGTTTTCCGTGGAAGAGAAGTTTCGTCTTCAGGCCCAGATCCTGAACGTGGTCGAACAGGCGATCCTGGCCGTGGATTTGTCCGGCAGCATCGTCTTCTGGAACCGCTTTGCGGAGTCGTTCTACGGCTGGAGGGCGGAAGAAGCTCAGGGCCGCGACATCGTCGATATTCTTTCGGCGCCATTAATCATGGACTCCGTGCGGGAAAATTTTGGGCATGTTCGGCAAGGTGAGGGCTGGCTCGGCGAGTTTCTGGTAAAGCGCCAGAATGGCACGACCTTCAACGCTCAGATCAGCGCCGCGTTTGTTCAATTTGAACAACGGACCTTGGTCAGCATCGTCGGGATTATGGGTGATAGCGCTGAGCGTTTGCAACTGCGGGAAGCCAATCGACTGCTTGCGATGGCGAGCGCTTTGCTTGCCGATGCCGTTGATTTCGAAGCGCCGATCACGACCCTGGCCAAGCTCGCCGTGCCGCAGCTCGCCGATTGGTGCGCCGTGCACCTGCTGCAGGCCGATGGCAGCGTCGAGCAGGTGGCCCTTGCGCCGTTCGGGGCTGTAAAACCGCACGCGGCCGATGACTGGCTGAAGAATTATCTGCCCCATGACGAGATCGCGGGTCTACCCGCGGTGTTGCGCAGCGGCGAGCCAAAGTTGGTCACTGATGCGGCCTCGGATTTGCGGGCGGCCGCGGCGGCCATCAAGTCGTACATGATCGTGCCGCTGATCGCCCGTCCCCAGACCCTCGGCGCAATTACTTTTGTCGCCTCCGAATCGGGCCGCCGGTTCGATCAGAACGCGCTGGCCCTGGCCGAGAATCTAGTCAGCCATATCGCGATCTATCTGGACAAGGCCCGCTTGTATCGCGAGAGCCAGCGCTACAATTTGGAACTCGAACAACGGGTGAGCGAACGGACGGTCGAATTGAGCGCCGCGATCACGGAGTTGGAGCGTTCCGAGGCAACGGTAAAAACGCTCTTTCGCATTACCAACGAGTTGAACACGACCCTCGAGGTGAGCACCATTCTGGATGACCTGGCCATCGAGGCTATTCGGATCGTCAATGGCGAGAGCGGTTTTGCCGGGCTGCGCACCGCCGAGGGCATGAGTGTGCGCAAATATTTCCAGAAGGGGGTGGCGATTCCGTTTGCGTATTCGTGGTCCTCTGGAGAAGGCGTTCCCGGCT
>JBDSIP010000258.1:0-6355 GCA_039917915.1 Thermoflexales bacterium | reverse complement strand
ATGTGTATACAGATCAGCGCTTTCGCGGGGATGACAGGCAGAAAACCTGAGGTAATCAGGGGGGCCACCCTAAGGGTTGACCGACGTTCACTCAAATTCAGGCGAGGGCAGGTGTGAACAGCGCTTTGCGCGAGCGATGTCATGCCTGCCCTTTCCGCTGAAAGCGGTCCGTAACTCAGCATGACGACCTTTGGGTTGGCCGGCGCGACCTGCGACCCCAACCCACACAAAACCGGGTGGCATTGGACTCGCGCCGCCGTCCTCATGGCACAATCCACCGTATGCCGACCTCCGCTACCGCCCGCGCCTGCTCCAACATCGCCCTGATCAAATACTGGGGCAACCGCGACAACGCCCTGCGCCTGCCGGCCAATCCGTCGATCTCGTTCAATCTGGCCGACCTTTTCACGGCGACCCGGGTGGTGTTTGACCCGGCCCTCCCACAGGACGAGGTCGTCATTGACGAGCAGCCGGCGTCGGCGGAGGCCGCCCGGCGGGTCAGCGCGCATCTCGACCTGCTGCAGGCGAATCGGCCGCGCGCGCAAGTCATCTCCAGCAACAATTTTCCGATGGGGGCGGGCATCGCCTCGAGCGCCTCGGCCTTCGCCGCGCTGACCGTCGCGGCTTGCGCCGCCCTGCGCCTGCCCAAACCTGAGGACGAGCTCTCGGCCCTCGCCCGCCGCGGGAGCGGCAGCGCCAGCCGCAGCGTGCCCGGCGGAATCGTGGCCTGGCGGGATGCCTCGGCCTGGAGTATTGCCGCGCCCGAGTACTGGCCGTTGGTCGATGTCATCGGCGTGGTGGCGGCCGGACACAAGAAAGTAGGCTCGACCGAGGGGCATGCTCTGGCGGGCACGTCGCCGCTTCAGGCCGCCCGCGTCGCCGACGCCGAACGGCGCTTCGGACGATGCCTGCAGGCGATCGAAACCCGCGATTTTGGGCTATTGGCTGACGTCATCGAAGGGGATGCCCTGATGATGCACGGGGTCATGATGACCTCCGACCCGTCGCTCCTGTACTGGCTGCCGGGCACGCTGGCCATCCTGCATGCGGTGCGCGACTTGCGCGCGGCGGGCGTGCCGGTGGCCTTCACTATTGACGCTGGACCGAACGTGCATTGCATTTGCGAGGCGGGCGCGGCAAAGGGTGTGTCGGCTACGTTGGGCGCGCTTGACGGCGTGCAGTCCATCTTGATTTCCGGCATCGGCGGGCCGGCTTCCGTTATTCGGCCGGAAGCGGAAGCCTGACCGTCATTGTTGTGCCCTGGCCCGGCGCGCTCTCGGCCGTGATCGTGCCGCCATGCGCCTCGACCAGGCTCTTGGCGATCGCCAACCCCAGCCCGGTCCCGCGCGAGTCCGCGCCCTTGTAGAACCGATCAAAGATGTGCGCCAGATCGCCGGCCGGTATGCCGCGCCCGGTATCCAAGACGGTCAGGACCAAACTTTCTTCGGCCCGCGCGGCGCGCAACCGAATCTCGCCATCGGCGGGCGTGTAACGCAGCGCGTTGGCGATGAGATTGCTCAGCACCTCGCGCAGGCGGGTGGGATCGGCGTCGAGGGCGGGCAGCACCGCTTCGGTCTCGCCATTCAGTCGGATGCCTGCTTGCGCGGCTTGCGCCTCAAATGCGGCCGCGACCTCGGCGATCAACTCGCCCGGATCGACGCTTTCGCGCTCGAGCCTGAGCGTTCCCGCCTCGCTGAGGGTTAATGTGCGCAGGTCCTCGATCAGGCGGGCCATCACCCGGGTCTCCTCCAGCGCCACGCTCAGATGCGCATCGTCGCGCGGATAAACCCCGTCGAGCAGCCCCTCGAGCTGCCCCTGCAGGATGGTGAGCGGCGTGCGCAATTCGTGCGTAACGTCTGCAAGTAACCTTCGGCGGTCCCGCTCGTTGCGCTCGAGGCGGGTGGCCATGGCGTTGAAGGCCCGGCTGAGCCGGCGCACATCGCGCGGACCATGTTCGCGCACCCGCACGGCGTAGTCGCCGCGCTCCACCCGCTGGGCGGCCTGCATGACCTCGCTGATGGGGCCAATCAGCCGGCGGATGGCCCGGATCACCAGGAGGATGATCAGGCCAACGACCGCAAACCAGATCAGCCCGCCAAAGCGGGTCGCCCACTGCGCCGGGCCCAGGTTGTGCGGCGGAAAGGGCATCGGCATGCCTTCGACCATGAGGGGAAGCTCGATCCAGCCCAGGTTGAGCGCGGCAACCCAGAACGACATTGTGCAGGCGGCGATGGTCAGGACAATCAGCCCAATCGCAAGAAATGCAATCCGGCCCGCAAAACGACGTTGGCGCTGCCAGGCGTCGGGCGGAAACGCCGCGCCCTCCGGCCACCAGAGTGGGCGGTGGCGTGGGTATTCAGGCATCGGCAAAACGATACCCGACGCCGTAAACCGTCAGGATGAGGCGCGGCGCGCGTGGGTCGAGCTCGAGCTTGCGCCGGATGTTCTTGATGTGGGCGTCGATGGCCCGCTCGTAGGATTCAAAGGCGATCCCCTGCGCGGCGTCGAGCAGTTGGGCGCGGGTGAAAACCCGGCCGGGCTGGCGGGCCAGGGTCGCCAGCAGTTGAAACTCGGTCGCGGTGAGGTCGACCGCCCGGCCAGTCACGCTCGCCCGCATGCGCGGCAGATCCAGGCTGAGCTCACCAGCGCGGATGACATCGTCGCGGCCGGCCGCGACCTCGCTCCGCCGCAGCACGGCCCGCACCCGGGCGACGAGTTCCTTGGGGCTGAAGGGCTTGACGATGTAGTCGTCGGCGCCCAGTTCGAGGCCGACCAGCCGGTCGCTCTCGTCGCTGCGCGCGGTCAGCATGATGATTGGCACCTGCGAACGCTTGCGCGTCTCGCGGGTGACGTCCAGGCCGTCCATCCCCGGCAGCCCGAGGTCCAGGATAACCAGGTCCGGCGCGCGCTCGGCCAGGGCCTTCAGGGCCGCTTCGCCATCACCGGCCGTGACCACCGCAAAGCCCGCCCGGGCGAGATAGTCGCTGGCGATCTGGGCGATCCGGGGTTCGTCATCGACGACAAGGATGGTCTTCATGGAGCTTCGCCGCATGATAGCGGTTTACGCGATTGCGACAGGTGGCGAAGCCACCCGTCGCAATCGCATAAACCCGCTTCGTTAGGCGGCCGCGGGCGGATCACCCGCGGTCTTGGCATCCCCAGCCGGCGGCGGGGCTGTCTGGGTCTCATGCATCTTGCGATGCCATTCCACCGCCCAGGGCGGCACTTCGCCATGCCCGCGCCAGCCGCCGTTCATGCCGCCGCGCAATCCCCATCCCATCGGCCGGAAGAACAGGCCGCGGATCAGGGCGAAGACCAGGAACAGGATGAACAGTCCCCCGAGCACGCAGAAGAGCCCGCCGAACGGATTGAAGCCACCCATCCTCCCAAACCCGCCCATCGGGCCAAAGCTGTGCCCGTTGCCGTAGTAGGCGCCCGGCTGCATTGGCATCGGGTAGCCTGGCGCATAACCCTGGCCGCGCCCGAAGTTGGGCATCCCTTCTGTTGGGGGAACCACGCCATCGGCACGCGGCTGAGTGAACGCCGCGTAGCCGGCGCCCTGGGCGATCCCCATCTGGTAAGCCATCCCGCCCACCCCAATCAGCGCGCCGACCACAATGACGGCGGCTACGATTCCAAATATCACACGTTTCATGTTTTGTCTTTCTCCTTGAATTGCGCACTCGCGCATCTGTTGGGAACACTATCGGCCCGAATTGCGCAGCAAATGTGAACGCGCTGCGGAGACCCCCGCACGCCGGGACGTTCTTTCCGGAAGCAATACTCCCCGGCTCCGCCGGGGAGTATTGCTTCCGGTATGTAAAATGGCGCGGTGCCCAGCATGGACTTTCGACTGATCTACGACGGCGAACATGCCGGTGACGTCAACATGGCTCGCGACGAGGCCATCTCACGGGCGGTCAGCGCTGGCGCGCAGCCGCCGACGTTGCGCTTTTACGGTTGGGCGCCGCCGGCCATCAGCATCGGCCAGGCCCAGAAATACGACAGTCTCGATCACGTCGCCTGTACCCGGGACGGCGTTGGCGTCGTGCGGCGAAGTACGGGCGGGCTGGCCATCCTGCATACCGGCGAGCTTACCTACAGCGTCGCGTTGCCGAAAGAACACCCCATCGCGGAGGGCGACCTGATGACCTCGTATCGACGCATCGCCGACGCGATCCTGGTTGCGCTGGACCGCCTTGGGGTGCGCGACGCGCGAGCGAGCCGGGTGGCGCGCGAGGACAAGGCCAAGACCGGGGTGTGCTTCGAGGCGCCCAGCGACTACGAGGTTGTCGGCACCGGCCGCGACGGCGTTACCCGCAAGTTGGTCGGCAGCGCCCAGTGGCGGCGGGTCGATGGGGTGATGCAGCATGGCAGTCTGCCGCTTGTCGGCGACATCGCCCGGATCACCCGCTATCTCCTTGACACACCTTCGCCAGAGGCCGTGCGCGAGCACGCCATGACCCTCGAGGATGCGACCGGCCAGGCCCTGTCGTGGCGGGCAGCGGCCGAGGTCTGGGCCGGCGCTTTTGCCGATCATTTGGGCCTCGACCTTGCTGAGGGCACGCTCTCAACGGACGAGGCGTCCGCCGCTGAGGCGCTGCTGCGCGAGAAGTATGGGGAGGCGGGCTGGACGCGGCGGCGTTGAGGCGCATATCTGCTTTTCTACGGAGATGAAATAATGGCAATTGTGTGCGCCAACCTGACAACCGGGCGATTCAATGAAAAGTCTGATCTTCCGTTTTCGCTCCGAGTGAAGGACTTCGAACTCGCGATGCAAGATGTGTACGACTTCTTCTTTGACGTAAACGTCAGGTTGGTAGATCGTGGTTTGGAGCGGCTGGATGACATGTTGCGCCCTGCGCTGATGTCAGGCCTGTTGTCCGATTTACTGACAAGCAGTTTGGCCAAACACTCCCGGTCACTGAAAGTCAATGATTATCACAACGGTCATCCTGATTTAGTTGTGCAGGGTGTCTACCCGAACAACAGCGTCAAGTCTGGCACCGAAGGTGTCGAGATCAAGACTTCTCGTCACAAAGGTGGTGCAGTTGACACACATGGCGCACGAGATCAGTGGATGTGCGTGTTTGTTTATCAAGTGTTCACAGTCACGGAACCCGCCCGAGATCGAGCGCCGATGGTCTTCACGGAGGTCTATCTCGGCAAAGTGACGAAGGCCGACTTTCGGAAAAATGACCGCGGTGAGCTTGGAACTCGGACTGCTACTTTGCATCGAGAAGGTGTAGAGAAGCTCAGAGCAAATTGGGTGTATTTGGCAGCCTGAGTTTGCTATGGGACCTGTACGCCATAAGCTTTGGGATTGCGCGAAGCGCAACCTCAAAATACGCTTTGTCTTTCTCGATCCCTATGGACTTGTAGCCGACCGCTGACGCGGCAGCCAAGGTTGAGCCGGATCCGGCAAAAGGATCCAGTATTGTGCCTTCTCCGAGCGGCAGTACACCCCTAACGATTGTTCGGAGGAACTCCTGAGGTTTTAGGCTAGGGTGTGGCGCAAGAATACGTTCGGCTTTTCCTGTTGGAGAGGATTGGATGACGTCACCGAAAGGTCGATCGGCCGTAGGACGACGAAAACCACCTGTTTTCCACTTTCGAAGATTGTCTTGCGCTCTTCCATCCAGTGGCTTACGAAAGACCAACCAGGGTTCCCACATTGACCGAGGCATAACGCTCACGTCCGAAAACTCTTCATGGGCATCTTTTGGCCTGTCGCCACCGCGCATTGTCATCACGAGACGAATGATCTCGCCTCGACGTTCGAGTCCTGCGCGCGCGAGGGCACCCGACACAATATAGGAGAGCAGCGGATTACTTGCGACAAGCACATTGGCGCCAGGCACCAGAACTGGCAACAGCATTTTCGTCCATTGAAAGAAGAAAGCGTCAAGCTTGGACAAATCCTCACCCGTCAACGTCGTGAACCTTGGAAGTGGACTTCGTTTTGCGCCATCGAACGAAGGGGGTATTCGCCATACGCCCCCTTTCCCCGCCCGAAGTTTTCGCTGTTGTTCATCGGAATACTCGAACAAACCGTACGGTGGGTCGGTCACGACGGCATGAATACAGTTCACGGGTTGTCGTTGAAGCCAGTCGAAGCAGTCGGCATGCACGAGACTGCAATCCTTGATTCTTTCTGTCTCCCATTGCCCGTTTGCTTTGGATTGATCTACAGGCGGCGAATCGACCGCAAGCGTGTAGGTGCCGCGCGACTCCCGTGCGAACAGCCTTGGCGTATTGAGACGCAGATATGACCGTACGCTCGACGGTCTTGCGTTCTTTACCAAGAGTGAGACGTGATCCTCTATCTGGGCCACCGTGGCTCCGTCAGAGTAGT
>JBDSIP010000257.1:0-5707 GCA_039917915.1 Thermoflexales bacterium | reverse complement strand
GGGCATACTCATTCCGGAAAACCTCAAAATCCCGAGCAAAGTCACAGGCTTCAGGTCCCGCAAGTTCTTCGTGCTTGCCGGGAGTACACTTAAGTCGTCCAGAATATGACGACGTGGCCGGACGATATCAATGCGCGTGCGGCCGCACCTGAGAGCCAACATGTCAAAGCGCAAGGAATTCAACAGCCCCACCTTTGCCGCTAATCCGCGGTTTGGTTACCTACCCGAAAAGGATAAGTATCTATTTGGGAGTGCGCCGCCCCAACACGCCTTCAATGTGATCGGGGTGGGGGTCAATGGTCAGGAACAGATGCTGGTGACCCTGCTTGAAGGCCGTGCGACCATCCACGGTGTCTACGATTCGAACCCGGGCAGCATCGAGCGGGCCCAGGCCTTGTTTGCCCAGTATGCGCCGGGCCGGACGTTGAAGGTGTATGCCACGCTGGAAGAAGCGTGCAATGATTCAGCTGTTGACGGCATCCTCATCGCCACGCCGAACTACACCCATATCGACGTGCTGCGGGGTGCGGTCAAGTCGGGCAAGCACATCCTGCTCTAGAAGCCGATGGCGACGACGCTTGCTGACGCGGCCGAGATGGTCCGTATCGCCCGCGACTACAAGGCCGTACTGCAGGTCGGCCTGCAATACCGCTACAAGCCGGTCTATGTCGAAGCCGCCCACGAAGCCCTGTCGCGCAAGACGCTGGGCGACATCAAGACCATCACCATCCTCGAGCATCGCATGCCGTTCCTGGACAAGGTCGGGCAGTGGAACAAATTTTCGAAATTCTCGGGCGGAACGCTGGTCGAGAAGTGCTGTCACTATTTCGATTTGTTCAACATGTTTGCTCAATCCCGCCCAAAACGGGTCTATGCCACCGGCAGCCAGGCGGTGAACTTCAAAGACTTCGAGTACAACGGTGAGAAGTCGGATATCATCGACAACGCCTTTGTCGATGTTCTATACGAGAACGGGGTGCGGGCCAACTTCAATCTGTGCATGTTCGCCCCGATGTTTTATGAGGAACTCATCTTGTGCGGCGACGAGGGTCGGCTCAAGGCCTGGGAGAACGAGGAGTTCGTCGCCGCTGGCCGCCCGACCTCGCACCTCGAGGTCATGTGCGGGCTGGACCGGCCCTCAAAGATATCGACCCCCATGTATCCCGAATACATTTCCAGGTCGGGCCACCATGGCGGCACTTTTGCCGAGCGGATCGCCTTTATCGACGCAATCGAAGGCAAGCCCACGACTGCAGCGACCGTGTCCGAGGGATTCTGGTCAGTCGTTATCGGCATCGCGGCTGAACAGTCGGTTAAGTCAGGCCAGCCGGTCGTGATCGCGGAGATGCTCAGCGCCGCCGGCGTATCGGTCGATCATTTGTAACGTTATCAACGTTATCAACGTTATCAACGAAACAAAAAAAATGGCAACCCTAAAACTCCCCCCTTCCACAGTCCACCCCCTGCTCGGTCTCGTCGCATACGGCGAGGGTGCGGTGGTCAGCCGTACGCTGGTGGCTGGCGCCGCGGGCACGCTGACCTTGTTCGCCTTTGACGTTGGCCAGGAGCTGAGCGAGCACAGTACGCCTTATGACGCGTTGGTTCAGGTCCTGGATGGCGAGGCCGACATCACGATCGCCGGCGGCATGCAGCGTGTAAAGACAGGCGAAGTCGTGCTCATGCCGGCCAACATCCCCCACGCGCTGGCAGCGCCGGTCGCATTCAAGATGCTGCTGACGATGATCCGGGGGTAAGGGCCGCGGTTTATCCATCCGGACCGCGCCGGCGGGTTCGTGATGGCGCCTGCCTCCAGGCTTCGGGAAAAGCTTCCTCTGTGATGCATTTGCAGCATCTGTTGCATCAAAACTATCTTCACCGGCTATTTTGAGCGCAGGTACTAGCCACTTGGCTAGTCGCTCGTCGGATGCGCAATCTGCCGCCTGCTTGTACAATTTTTCACAATCGCGGTGAAATCGACCCGCGAACGGAAAAAGCATGGCGGATCTACTCACCACTTCCCAGGTCCAGGATCGGCTCCAGGTCGACCGAACCACTATCTACCGAATGATCGACGCCGGCCATCTGCCGGCGATTCGGGTGGGCAAACAATGGCGATTCCAGGCCCCCGATATCGAGCGCTGGCTGAACGCGCACGCGGCGGCCTCGCGGGTCGGTGAGCCGCCTTTGCCCGATGCCGTGCGCCCGGCTGGTTTTGGGGCCGTGACGGATCCGGGCGATCTGAGTGCGCTTCTGCCGCTGGCGACCGCGCAAGAGATCCAGAATGGCTTTGCCGAAGCGATGGGTGTCACACTTGTCACGACTGACATACGCGGCGTGCCGCTGACTGAGATCAGCAACGCCTGTGGGTTCCAATCTGCGCTGATGCGCGATCCGAGCGCGCTTCAAAAGTGCGCCCTGGTCTGGCGGCAGCTCGCGGCGAGCCCATCGATGGAGCCGAAGCTCTACCCAAATGAGATGGGGCTTTTGTGCGCTCGCGGGTTGATCCGCTCGGGCAGCGCGCTGCTGGGCATGGTCGTCATTGGCGGGATCGCCCCCGACCCCTGGCCGCCGAGCCGCGACGGCCTGGCCGCGATTGCGGACCTGTTTGGTCTGGAGCGCGGCTTTGTCGAATCGAACTCCGGCGCGGTGTATCGGCTCGACCGGCCCGCTCAAGAGCGCGCCCTGCGCGGCGCCCAACGTATTGCCGACATCTTTTCGCATCTGGTCAATGACCGCGCCGCGATCATGCGCCGGATGCGGACGATCGAATCCCTGACCCGCCTGTAAGAACGAATCTGGAGAAAATACACATGAACCAACTTCTCATCCTCGGGGCCGGAACCGCCGGCACGATGTCGGCCAATCGGCTGAGCCGGCTGCTGGACCCCGACCAGTGGAAGATCACCCTGGTTGACCAGAATCCCACTCACTACTACCAGCCGGGCTTTCTGTTTATTCCCTTCGGAATCTACTGGCGCAAGGATGTCGTCAAAGCCAAGCGCGATTTTATTCCGCGCGGCGTCGACCTGATCATGGCCGGCGTCGCCGGCATCGATGGCGACAGCAATACCGTGACGTTGAGCGACGGCCGCAAGCTGAGCTACGACTTTCTCATCATCACCACCGGGGCGGATATCCACCCCGAGCAGACCCCCGGTCTGAAAGAAGACGCTTGGGGCAAATCGATCCACACGTTCTACTCGTTGGAGGGCGCACTAACGCTCTTTGACACCCTGCGGGATTGGGACGGCGGGAGATTGGTGCTCAACGTTGTTGAGAACCCGATCAAGTGCCCGGTTGCGCCGCTCGAGTTCCTGATGCTAGCCGATTGGTATTTCCATGAGCGCGGCATCCGCGACAAGGTCGAACTGATCTACGCCACCCCGCTGCCGGGCGCGTTCACCAAGCCCAAGGCGTCCAAGATGCTGGGCGGCCTGCTCGAACAAAAGGGGATCAAAGTTGAGCCGGAATTCATGATTGAACGCGCCGACCCGGACGCAAAGAAGATCGTCTCCTACGACGAGCGCGAAATCCCCTTCGACTTGCTGGTCAGCGTGCCGCTGAACACGGGCGCGCCTGTCATCGGTGAGTCGGGCCTGGGCGACGAGTTGAACTTTGTCCCGGTTAACAAGCACACGTTCCTGTCCAACAAATACGCCAACGTGTTCGCGCTCGGCGACGCGGCCGCGGTCCCGACCTCGAAGGCCGGCTCGGTTGCCCACTTCGCAGTGGAAGGCTTCGGCGATAACTTCGTCCGTTACACCAAGGGCCGTGAACTGCTCCCGGTCTTTGACGGGCATGCCAACTGCTTCATTGAGTCAGGCTTTGGCAAGGGCCTGCTGATCGACTTCAACTATGACACCGAACCGCTGCCGGGCCGGTATCCATTGCCAGGGATCGGGCCGTTCACCCTGCTCGAAGAATCCGAGGCCAACCGCTGGGGCAAGCTCATGTTCCGTTGGATGTACTGGAACATCCTGCTGAAAGGCGAAGAACTGCCGCTGCCGTTCCGGATGAGTTTGGCCGGCAAGTGGCAGAACTAGGAGCCGATATGGAACCTACACTCTCTGATTTCAGCGCGCGTCTCGATGCGCGCCTCGACGCCATCGATGCGCGGCTGGAGGCCCTGGCCGTGACGGCCGCCGAACAGGCGCGCGATCGGAGCGCCCGCTCGGAGTTGATTCACGACATCATGCCGATCGCCACGGCTCTGGTTGAGCGCGCTTCAGAGCATCTCCAGGAAGTGGAAGACTACGTCGATATCCCGTATCTGATCAGCCTGCTGAAAAAAGTGGCCCGCCACACCCCGCATCTCGAGGGCATGCTCGATCAGTTGGAAAGCATCAGCGAGTTGGTTGAAGTTGCGGCGCCGATCAGCAAGGATCTGTTCCACAAAGCGGAGACCGTGCTCGACAAGATGGACAAGAAGGGCTACTTCACCTTTGCCCGGGGCGGGGCGCGGATCCTGGACAACATCGTGTCCTCGTTCAGCGCCGAAGAGGTCGACCGCCTGGGCGACAACATCGTCCTCATCCTGCGCACGGTTAAGGATATGACCCAGCCCGAGATCATGACCTTCCTGCGCGACACCGTCGAGGCCGTCGAGAAGGATGCCGATTCGCCGGTAGACATTGGCTACGGCGCGCTGCTGGGACAGTTGCGCGATCCGAAGACCCGGCGTGGATTGGCCGTGGCGATGCGCGCCCTCGGCAAGATCGGGGCTTCCCCCGAGACCAAATAGCGAACAGGCGCCGCCCGGCGGCGCGACAAAAAAGGAGACAACTCAAAAATGGCTACACGACAAATTGCAGGCAAGACCGTGACTGTCAACGACGAAGGTTTTATGACGATCCCGGCCGAGTGGACGAAAGAGATCGCGGTTGAGATCGCGAAGGAAGAGGGTCTGCCCGAGCTCACCCCCATTCATTGGAAGATTATCGAGTTCAGCCGCCAGGATGCTGGCGCAGCCGGCAAATCCCCGACCCTGCGCCGGATCACCGTCGGCTCGAACGTTACAACCAAGGACCTCTTCGCCCTGTTCCCCAAGGGTCCGGCCAAGAAGGTTGCCCGCATCGCCGGGCTGGGCAAGCCCGAGGGTTGCGTCTAGCCTGACAGGAGAAGAATCATGACCACTGAAAACCGCAAAGTCGCCTTCATCTGCTCGAAGGGCAATCTCGATATGGCCTATCCCGCCCTGGTCCTGGGCTGGGCGGCGCTCGGAAACGGGATTGACGTCACCGTCTTCTTCACTTTCTGGGGGATGGATATGATTACCAAGCTGCGCCAGGACCATCTGGAGGTCGCGGCGGTCGGCAACACCAGCATGAAGATGTCGATGATGGGCGTCAACACCGGCAACCTCGGCATCCCGCAGTGGATGGGCGGGTTGCCTGGCATGACGGCCGTTGCGACCGCGCTGATGAAGAGCAAGATGGCCAAGATCCACGTCCCTCCGGTCAGCGAGTATCTGCAAATGCTGGTGGATGGCGGGGCCAAGCTGTATGCCTGCAAGATGTCGGTCGACATGATGGGTCTCAAGAAGGAGGACTTTGTCGATGGCGTCATCGACATCGTCACCGCTTCGGACTTCATGGACATGACTGACGGCGCGCAGATCATCTTCATCTAGCGCCGCTCGCCAAAACTACTGGAAGCGACCGTCCCCGCCCCGGCGGATGCCGGGCCGGGGACGGTCGCTTTCGTTCAT
>JBDSIP010000256.1:0-3221 GCA_039917915.1 Thermoflexales bacterium | reverse complement strand
GGGATGGGTGTCGCGGTGGGCGGCGGCGCGCGAGACGGAATGGCCGTCGCCGTGGGCGCAATGGGCGTCGTGGTTGGCGTGGGAGGTATGGCCGTGGGGGTGGGAGGAACTGCGGTCGCCGTCGACGCCAGGGTCACGGTTGGATAAATCGTCACCGCCACGCTGGCGCCCACGGAAGGCACGGCGACACCGCCGCACGCGGAAAGCGCCATGCCGAAAACCAGGAACGCGCCGAGCACTGTTCTATTCACAGGCGCGTATTCTAGATGGGTTTTGTTTTCAGGATCCATATCGCCGGGCCCCGCCGGCGGGTTCGGATAACATCAGGGCCGTGTTTCGACGTCGCGCATCTCCGCTGGTTTTCATCTTTGTCGCTGTTTTCGTGAATTTTATGGGCTACGGGATGGTCGTGCCCCTGATGCCGCTCTACGTCCAGCAACAGTCGGGCGGGGCGGCCGTGGTGGGCGCGTTGGGCGCGACGTATGCGGTCATGGAACTCGTTGCCAGCCCGGTCATCGGCGCGCTTTCGGATCGCCTCGGACGGCGGCCTGTGTTGATCGCATGCGTTACGGGCACCCTGATCGCCTACATCATGCTCGGGCTGGCCCAATCGCTGACCGTGATTTTTCTGGCCGTCGCGCTGGACGGCATCACCGGTGGAACGCTGGCAACCGCCTATGCATATGTGGCGGATGTCACCACGCCCGAGAACCGCGCGCGGGGGATGGGGATGGTAGGGGCGGCCTTTGGTCTGGGCGTCATTGCAGGACCAGCCTTTGGCGGTCTGCTGAGCCAGTATGGCCTCGCCCTGCCCGCCCTGATCGCGGCCAGCGTAGCAGGCGCAAATATTCTCTTCGGGCTGCTCGTCCTGCCCGAATCGTTGCCGCGCGAGCGGCGCGCGGCGACCCCAGCGCTGCAGACCTTCAACTGGGCGGGCCAGGTGACAAATCTGTTGCGCATCCTGCCAATCCGAAGCCTATTGGTCGGGATGTTTCTGCTCAACCTGGCGTTCGCCGGTCTGCAAAACAATTTTCCGTTGTACAGTCAGGTGCGCTTTGGTTGGACGCCCACGGAGAACGGAGGCTTCTTTGCCTTTGTGGGGATCTGCGCCGTGCTGATCCAGGGCCTGTTGTATGGCCGGATCCAGCCGCGTTTTGGAGAGCGCAACCTGGCCCGAGCGGGACTGCTCTTTATGGCGATTGGGCTGGCGGGCATGGCGCTTGCGCCGGAACCCTGGATGTTATTTCCTTCCGTCGCGGTCGTCGCGCTCGGCACAGGCACAGCGATTCCGTCGCTGACCGGGCTGGTGTCGCAGCGGCTGCCCTCGGGGGCGCAGGGGCGGCTCATGGGTGGCACCCAGGCAATTCTGGGGCTGGCGATGATCGGAGGACCCTTGTTTAGTGGCCTCGCCTTCGAGCAGATCGCGCCCGCCGCGCCATATGCGCTCGGGGCGGTGCTGGCGCTCGTGGCGCTAACGGTGGTGAACAGAGATGCTCAAGATTGATCAGGTGAGTTCAGGCAGGAAGGATCGAGATGGACTCGTAAGCAGGCTATCTGACCCACCTGACAGAACCTGAGGAATGACTTCAACGTTCCCTCACCCGCGTCAACACCAGCGCCATGATGATGACAATGGCAATCTCCGCGCCGAAGAAGACGAAATAGCGGTTGATTGCACCGCCTCGCATGGCATCGAGGGCGAGCCCCCACACGATCGGCGAGACACCGCTGGCCAGATTCGATCCGGCCTGATAGACCGAGAAATACTGCGAACTGCCGCTTCGATCGCCGCCCATGTTCATCAGCATGCGGGTGCTGGCCAGATCGAGTAGTCCCGCGCCAAACCCGTGAGCGGCCATGAGCATCGGCGCGACGACAAGGGCGCCGGGGATGATGCGGCCAGCCATCGCAAGCCACATCACGAAATAGAACACCAGCCAGCCCAGCGCCACACCGATGTAGCGTTTGCTGCCGCGCTCATCGAGGCGCCGGCGACCGTACCACAACGCCAGCATGCTGACCCCCTGGCTGATTGCGGCGAGTTGCAGGATCAGGCCTTCCGCCAGGCCAACTTCCTCGCGGGCGAAGACGATGACAAAGGTGGCGGCGGCGGCCGCAATGAGCTGCACGCCAAAGCCAAAGCCCGCGTAGGTCATGAATCCGCGGTCACTCAGAATCGTTCGCCACGGCACAGCCGGTTTGATCGCCTGGCCAGCCGGCCCGGCCACAACGGGCGAGCGTGGAATGCGATTCAAGAAGTACAGGCTGGCCCCGCCCGCGAGAAAACTCAAACCGAACATCGCCGAGTAGCCCAGAGCGGTGTGCTCTCCCGCCAGAATCGATCCCGCGACGCCGAGGGCGGCCACGCTGGCCATGGCCGTGAAGGTGCGGTCGCGGGTAAGAAAGCGCGCCCGCGAACCGCGCGGGATCAAGGCCGTCATCCAGGGCAGCCAGCTCCCGGCCGCGTAACCGCGTAACAGATTGAAAATGAACATGCTCGCAACGATGGCGATGACCGAAACTTCACGCGACACGAGCGGCGCCAGCCAGGGCAGGCCGCATAACAGCACGAGTGTCGACACCCGCCCGCTCCAGCCCCGCATCACGACGGGCCGGTATCCCACCCGCGCCGCATAGGGCGCAACGATGAGCTGGAGCATCGCGAGCAGCGGCGTGAAGCCAACAATCAGACCGAGCACGCTCGCAGTTGCGCCCAACTCGCGCGCGAACAGGGTGAGTGGACTGCCTAGCGCGATCGTGTACGAAATCGCATTCAGGGCTTGAAAGCTGTGAATGTTGACGTACGTCCTTCGGGAGAGCTCCGGGATTTCGCGCAACGGCGCTGGATCGTCTGCCATTTCGGCGTGTGGGCGCCATTCTAGATCACGGAGGACACGGACGCTTCGGATTACACAGAAGCGCTCGCGCTTGTGAGCGCAAATCCTTTCGTGAATTCTGGACGCATCCGTGTTCTCCATGATTCAGACAGGTTTGCAGCGCGTCTGAATCACCAAGGACACGGACCCTGCTGAAGAAGTGGAAGCGCTCGAGAATGTCAGCTCGACTCCTTCCGTGAAAATTGAACGCGTCCGTGTTTTCCGTGATTCAGACAGGTGTGCCGCGCGTCTGAATCACCGAGGCCACGGACCCTGCTGATGACACGGAAGCGCTAGAGCGGGTCAGCGCGAATCCCTCCGTGAAATCAGCAGCGCCCGAATTCT
>JBDSIP010000255.1:0-6919 GCA_039917915.1 Thermoflexales bacterium | reverse complement strand
AGCTGCTGCGCGACAGCGGGACGTGGGTGACCCATCAGCCGCGGTCAAATATGAACAATGCCGTTGGGACCGCGGACATCGAGGGGCTTGCCCGGTTGGGGATTAAGGTGTGTCTGGGCACCGACGGTTTCTCGCACGCCATGTGGGACGAATGGAAGGCCGCGTATCTGGCGCATAAAGCCGATCACCGGGATCCGCGGCGGGCGAATGGTAGTTTCATCACCGAAATGGGTGTGACGAACAATGCCGCTCTGGCTAACGTCTTTTTTCCGGATGCCGCACTCGGCGCGCTTGCGGTTGGCGCCTATGCGGACCTCATCCTGGTTGACTATCACCCCCCCACCCCATTGAGCGCCGGCAATTTGCCCTGGCACATTCTGTTTGGATTCGGGGCGCAAATGGTGACGATGACGATGTGCGGCGGGCGGGTCCTGATGAAGGATCGACGGCTGATTGGCCTGGATGAGGGGGCGATTGCGGCTCGGGCGCGTGAGTTGGCCGCTGTGGCATGGAAGCGCTATTCAGCGTAACCGGCACTCAGACTATTCGGGCTTAGCGGAATTCGCCTCGCCAAGCAGTTGCTCGATGGGGTTGAGCGGGACCGAATCCTCCCGCCATTCAGCGGCCACACCCGCGAGACCCTCCGCTGAAATCCAGCCGCGTTCGGCTGCATGCCGGGCGAGCGGCAACGTGTCATCGGCGAGGATCAGCTCGCTTCCCGCCGCGCGGACTCTCTCGGCCAGGGCCGCGATCTGGGCCGGACGCTTGTCGCTGTGGCCCGCAGTCCGGATATATACCGCCTGGATGCGCTCCGGGTAGAGGCCGACGAGTTCGGCGTAAATCTCGGGGTCCTTTTCTCCGCTGTCCCCAACCAGGATAAAGGGCAAGTCGGGGAATAGGGCCAGGATTTCTCGCGTGGACGACAGCTTGTGCTGGCGTTTGCGGGTGGGCAATTGATCGCGCCGGGCGAAACCCCACCGGCGCAGGAACAAGACTGGGCCAACCGGAATGTCATTCAGGTGAAAAAAGTCGCTGAGCAGGTCATACAGATTCCACGGGCTGTTTGACACATAGAAAAGGGGATTCACGCCGGTTGTGCCACTGCCTTTATGAAGCGCCCGGTAAAACGCCGCCACCCCTTTCAAGGGCAGCCGGGTGCGCGCGTTTCCCAGGAAAACGATCAAAGCCATCCGCAACAGGTTGACCGCATCCGTGTGGATGACTGTGTCGTCGATGTCGCTGATCACGCCGAACTGTGCGGATGGCGGCGGCACCAGGATCTCGGCGCTCGTAATCACCGGACCTGTGGGATAGCGGTTCGGCCCAAGAAACTCGAGAGCCACTTCATGCCAAAGCCGGTCCGCTGGAAGTGGCGTGGCGGGCTTAAGCACGAACTGGAAATAGCCGTGACCGTCGGCGGTCGTGTCGATTTCGGTGTCCTGGAATCGTGCTCGGATGCGCGCCCGGGCAACCTCGGTGCTCGCAAAGCGTTTCAGGATGTTGGCCAGATTCTCGCGTCGCGTGTCCTCAATCTCCGGAATCTTGATGCCCTTGTCCTCAAGCACCCGGCCGCGAAGGTGGAGTTCTTTGGCGGTGCCATACCCCCGGTAGGCCACAATGGCGATCGGATGCTTGCGGCCGGGGCGTTTGGAGAACAGGCGGCTCAACATGGGGCGGCGAATGAACAGTCCGAAACCCTACTCGGCCGGAGTTTCCGTCGTCTCGGGAACCGCGGAATTGGCGACGACGGGCGTCACGATCCATAGCGCGTCGGGGATGATGCTGATCTCAACGGGAGTCTCCCCCACCACTTCGCCGTCTGCGCTGACCTTCTGGGGCGGCGTGGCCGAAACTGACACCTTTCGCGCGCGCCAGCGCGGGAGAAGGGCCGCGGCCTCGGGGAGGCCAAGCGCGTTTTCGATCAGACGCCCGAGAGAGAGGGAATCAACCGGGCGGATCACGATCACGTCCAGGAATCCGTCGCTGAAGCTGATGTCGGGGGCGACACTCGCGCCCAGGATTCCGATCTTGCCAAAATTTGTGATCATGCAATCCACACCGTCAACATCGAAGTGTTCACCGTCAATGACAAGATCGAAATGCGAGATGGGGCGGTCGATCAGCGAGCGCAACGCGGCCAGAGGATACGCGAGCACTCCCAATCGATCCTTCATCGACCGATCCGCCCCCTCGTGCATATCGGCTTCGATGCCGATACCGACATGACCCAGAAACGTGCGATGGCCGACCCGCCCCATGTCCACTTTGCGGAGCTCAAATGCGCCGCCGCACAGGAGGCCGATGGCATCCTCAAGCCTGGATGGTATACCAAGTTCAAGCGCCGTGACGTTGGACGTCCCGCCTGGAAGGATCGCCAGGGGTATATCGCTGCCAATCATTCCGCTGGCAGCTTCGGCGACCGTTCCGTCCCCGCCGTAGACCGCGACAATATCGAAACCAGCCGAAATGGCGCGTTTCGCGTGATCGCGAGCATCACCCTCGGCATGGGTTACCGATACCTCCCAAAGAATCCCGGCTTTGGCCAGGACCCTGTTGAGGACATTCAGAATGGGCTCGTCCCGCCCTGAGCCGGGGTTGATGATGATGTGGATGCGGTTGACGTGTTGCGCGCTCATATCAATGGTGATCTGGCGGGTATCCGCTTGGTGAATGATGGTTTAGCTTTTAAGGCAGGGGGGGCGCCTTTAGCGCCGCGCTTGCCGCGGGCATCGGGCCCCCGTTCAGAAACGCGTGCGTGGCCCGAGTCAGCGACCCAATGAGGACAGATGAGTCCGCCCAACTCATTGCCCCGCGTGACTGCGATAGCGAGATCACCAGAACATAGTCTGCATCGCGGGTGGTCACCAGCGCGGCATCGGCGTGCGTATTGGCGTCCCAACTTTGGCGATGAAAGACCGCTGCGCCGGCCACATTCGCATCGATCAACCCGACGTTTGAATTTCGGGCGAGTAGGTTCAACATCGCCTCGCATTTGGCGCGGGTCATTGCTTTGGGAAACGCAACTGGAAATGCGCCCGCATCCGCCCGACAGGCCGCCAACGCCTCAAAGACTGCCCCGATCTCGGCGGCCGTCGATTGGGCATTTCGGTCAAGCACAGCGTCGGATAGCGCGCGCAGGTTGGCAGGGGTGACAACGGTGGCTGGCGCAGATTGTTGATCAAACGGCTGGGCGAGAAAAGTGCTCAACAGGCCAAGTTTGCGCAATGTGCCATTCAACAGCTGCACGCCGGTCTGGGCTTCCCCCGCCCCGGCGGTCCGCAACAACGCATTTGCGTCGGACGCGCTTCCGCCCACGATCGCGGCAACGGCGTTGTCGGCCGATGAGCCGCTGAGCGGCGCGTCCGCGGCCCGGATCGCTTCCAGGACCGCCAACATCTTCAGCCACCCCTGAGCTGACAGTGCGCTGTCGGCGTTGATGGAGAGTTCATCACCGCCGCGCAGGTTCTTGATGTAGATCGAAGCCACCCCACCCTTCCCGACGAACGTGGCGAGCTGCTGGCGCAGGGCTGGCTCGAGCACGCGCACGGTCGCCGCGCCACCCCCCACAACGTCGATCGGCAAGCTGAGTTTGCGCTCATTTGCGCGGGCCAGCACACCGATCAGCGCATCGCGGGCCTCCACAAAATTCAACTGGCGTCCGGCGGAGGTCGCAGCAGAAGACCCATCCGCGCCCGCCGGCGCAAGACCAGGCTCCCGGTCGAAACGGGCGGCCAGGCCCAGCAGGAAGGTCGACAAGCGGCTCTCGGAGTAGACGATCGGAGCCGGGATGCGGCTTAGGGCGGTCTTGCGCAGGATGTGGCCGGGAAACTGGTCAAGCGACTGTTTCTGGCGCAGAATTTGATCGATTTGCAGGCGGGCAACCGCCTGATTAAGGCGGACTTCGACCGATCCCGGGTCCAGGCTGATGGCCTCGCCGGCGTAGCTCAACGCGACCGGCTCGCTAAGGGCCCGCACGGTTCGGCTGATGGCATCGTCGGCGTTCAACCCGGACACATCAATGTCTGAGATAAACGTAGTTGCCGGCAATCGGTTGCGGTCGGCCACAAACGACACGGCATTGCCGCCGAGAAAGATCACAACGATCGCCAACACCGCCAGCGCGGCCAATTCCAGGCCCTGCCGAGCGGCGATTCTGCGTTTCATCCGAACGAGTATATCGCGGCTTGGTTGGTATACTCCCCGAGGATGCGCGTTCCGCCGCATCACTTATCTCAAGGAGAACCTTAATGAACGTTTTGGAAGCCATGCAGGCGATGACCGCGCGCTTCAACCCCGCCAAGGCCCGCGGCGTGAATGCCACAGTGCAGATCGCGGCCGCCGGCGACGGCGGTGGAGACTATACCGTCCAGATCAAGGATGGCGCCGCCACCCTGACCGAAGGCGTCGTCGAGAACCCCAACGTTACGGTCAATGTGGCCGCAAAGGACTGGATCGACATGCTCTCGGGCGAACTTGATCCGACCATGGCCTTCATGGGCGGCAAGTTGCGGATTTCAGGCGACCTGGGCCTGATGATGCGCTTCCAGCAGATCTTCATGTCCTAAGCTGGGATGAAAGGCCTCATTCTCAGCGGCGGCAAGGGGACCCGGCTGTATCCCCTGACGTTCACCAGCGCCAAGCAGCTCATCCCTGTGGCCAATATGCCGGTGCTCTTCCGGGTAATTCAAACCATTCGGGATGCCGGCATCGTCGATATCGGCATTGTCATCGGCGACACAGGCGCCGAGATCCGGGCCGCGGTTGGCGACGGCAGCGCGTGGGGGGTGCGGATCACCTATATTCCGCAAGAAGCGCCTCTGGGCCTTGCTCACGCGGTCAAGATCAGCCAGACGTTTCTGGGGGATGACAAATTCGTGATGTTTCTGGGCGACAACGTCATCCAGGGCGGCATTCATGCGCTCATTCGCCAATTCGACAGCTCGCACTTTAACAGCCAAATCGTCCTCACCCGGGTGAAGGAAGCGCAGCACTACGGCGTGGCCGTACTGCGGCCCGATGGCTCAATTGAGCGCCTGATCGAAAAGCCCAAAGTTCCACCCAGCGACCTGGCCCTGGTCGGTATCTACATGTTCGACGCAAACGTATTCAAGGCCGTCAAAGCCATTCAGCCCTCGGCCCGGGGTGAACTCGAGATCACCGATGCGATCCAATGGCTGGTGACGGCGGGCTATTCGGTCTTCCCATATATCCACAAGGGCTGGTGGGTCGACACCGGAAAGCCGATTGATATGCTTGAGGCGAACAGTCTTGTGCTGGACGAGCTCACCCCAACCATCCTGGGGAGCGTCGATGCGGAGTCGACGGTGGATAGCCGGGTGACGATCGGGGCCGGGGCCCAAATCATCAACAGCGTTGTGCGTGGCCCGACGATCATCGGCGAGAACACCCGGATCATAAACAGCTATGTTGGACCGTTTACCAGCATCCATCACGATTGCGTGGTGGAGAATGCCGAGATCGAGCGCAGCATCGTGCTTGAACACGCGCGAATCGCCGACGTGCCCGCCCGGATCCAGGACAGCCTGATCGGCCGGCGGGCGACGATTATGCGCGCCACAAGCCGGCCGGCCGCCTACAAGCTCACCCTCGGCGATTACAGCGCGGTCGGCTTGCGCTAGCCTGCCAAACAACGTAGCATGTCAACACTTAGCCCGGTCGACCTGCTCAGCCCGCAGATGCTTGCTGTTGAGGCCCGCATGCGGTCCGTGGTTGACGGAGCCGGCGCTGATGGGCTGCGGACCATGCTGCTCTATCACCTGGGCTTTACGGATGCCCGGGGCCGATCGGAGCGCGCGCCGGCCGGAAAACGGATTCGGCCAGCGCTACTGCTGCTGGCCGCTTCGGTGTCCGGGCAGCCAGGCTCGGTCGAAGCGGCTACGTCGGCCGCTGCCGCGGTGGAGCTCCTGCACAACTTCTCGCTGATTCACGACGACATCGAGGATGGGGACACACTTCGGCGCGGCCGGCCGACCTTATGGAACGTATGGGGGATCGCCCAGTCGATAAACACCGGCGACGCCATGTTCGCAATGGCCCATCAGGCCCTGCTTGAATCCGCGGCGCCGGCCGAAAGGGTGTTGCGAGCGATGAACGTGTTTGAGACCATGTGCGTGCGACTCACCCGCGGCCAGCATCTCGACATCAGTTTTGAAACGCGGGCAGACGTTTCCGTCGCAGAGTATCTCGAGATGATCGCGGGCAAGACCGCCGCTTTAACCGAGGCGTGTTGTGAAATTGGAGCAATCCTGGGCGGCTCAGACAACCCGCAAATTCTAGCTCTGGCCCGCTTCGGGCGCGACCTGGGGGTGGCATTCCAAATCCAGGACGACGCGCTGGGAATCTGGGGCGATCCGGCCCGCACGGGAAAGGCAGACACCGATCTCGTCCACCGCAAGAAGACCTATCCAGTGCTGGTCGCGGCCGAGCGCGATCCGGTGTTCCAGGCGCGATATTTCGATGATGGCGCCGAGAAGCGCGATCTTGCGTCCCTGCGCGAGATGATCGAGGCGACCGGCGCACGCGAAGCGACCGAGGCGGCTGCGACGGCGACGTATGACCGCGGACTTGAATCGCTGGCGGGCTGTGGCGGCGTTCCAGCGGCTGTCGAGATGCTGAGCGCCCTCGCCCACTCGCTATTCGCCCGGGCAGCGTGAAGCGAAGAAGGATCGGCACCCTAAGTGGCTCTATCAGAACCTTATCGGGCGTGACATCCCCCGGCTTCGCAGAGGGATATCACGCCCGAAAGTGGTTGTGATTGCGTTGCGTTTCAGCTTCGCCGCATGGCGATGACGTGAATGCCAAACAGGCGCGCGATTGCGGCGAAACCGGTCTTGATCTTCAGGGTGCGTGGTCTCGACCAGTAACCGGCAAAGACAAAGTCGTATTTGGCGTAGAAGGG
>JBDSIP010000254.1:0-3463 GCA_039917915.1 Thermoflexales bacterium | reverse complement strand
GACCTGGGATGAGTTCCTGCACCGCTACTACAAACCCGTCGCGGATGCCTGCATCACAGGCGGGATACCGAGCATGCCCGCGACTGATTGCGTCGACGCGCGCGCGATCCCGGTGGGTCAAAGCCTCACCCTCAGCGGCGACGGGTCATCCGACCCCGACGGGCCTGAAGACACTGCCAAACCCGCCCACCAGTCGCTGAGTAAGAAACACTACTTCTGGGATTTCAACACGAGCGTCGACAGCGGCGGCGCGCTGACCGCGTATGCCAACGGCGTCGAGTACACAAGCTGCCCAGAAGATTGCGACCGCAACGCCACCGACGGGCCGGATGACGATAACGACGCGACCGGCGTCCAGGTCTAGTTCACCTGCAACGCGCCAGGGGTCTTTGTCGTCCGCCTGAGCGTGTGGGATGAGCACCACGACCAGCCGCGCCGCCGGATCGAGGACCTCTCGCTGAATCAGGGCCGGCACTGGCTGCACTTCAACGTTAACTCGGACACGCTCACGATCACCTGCGAAGCGACCCCCACTCCGACCCGCACACCCACCTCGCCGCCATTCGTCCCGACCACGAGCACGCCGACCGAGACCGCAACGCCCAGCGCCACCGCCACTGCGACACCCAGCGCGACGGCCACGCCGACGCCCTCACCCACCCAACCCTTCGTCCTGACTGGGATTTCGTCGGTGTTCACCCGGAGCGTGGGCGGAACGATTACGGTGCGCGTCCACGTCATCGAGGCCGGCCTGAACGGGATGATCTACGACCTGCGCATCTTCTTCAATCAGCAGGTGCCGCCCTGGTCCGGCGGCCAACCCGGAGCACTGCCGCCGGGCTGGAACTTTCAACCATCGCCGTCCGGGATCATACTCCTGACTGAGACAAATCCGTTGCTTACCTGCCAACCGGTGTTTATCGACCTGCTAAATGTCGCGCCGACCAGCGTTAATCAGATCATCATCGTTGCGACCGATGTGAATCACAACGTCATCGGCCAATTCGTCAGCCAGAAGGTCAGCGGTCTTGCCAGCGGCGCGAAGGAAGCGGGGGACGGGCGATTCCAAACCCGGCCTGCCAATCCCGATCCGCGCCGCCGCGTGCCGGTTGAGCGGGCGCCGCGCGAGATGGTGGCTGCGAGCGATGCCCGCCCCGGCGTTGGCCGGGGCGGGGATCGCTCATCAGAATGAGTCCTGTCGGCTAGATGTTCTCGATCATCTCAGCGCGCCGGGCCTTGTATTCGTCGTCCGTGATCAGGCCCTTCTGGTGCGCGTCGGCCAGCTCCTGCAGGGATGCGGACAAGGTCTGATCGGGCGCATGCGCGGCTGGCGCCACATTCGGCTCCGCGCCCAACTGACGCAGCTCTTCCTTGGCGTCCAGCATGGCCTTTTTGAACTTGAGCGGATCCTGGATCTGTTGGAGCTTGTTCAGGCCAATATCGCTGCCAGTGAGGATCTCGAGGTCGCCGTAGCCCAGGATGCGCCCCCAGAACGATTGGTCCAGCACCACGTCGTTGATCTTGTCCAGCGATGAGTCGATGGTGTGCTTGTTAATCACCCCCTCGATCTGGATGATCCGCCGGTTGGTGACGATGTATTGCTCGGCCGACCAGCGAACATAGGTCGGCAGAAACCACACGATCGGCACGATCAGCAGGGCGAAGGGCAAATAGCGGGCCGCGCCCGTGATATCGGCCGGCAGCACCGTCGCGGCCACCACGCTCGCGACGACGATGACGCCCGCCAAAAGCAGGCTGACCAGCAGCGCCAACCGCCAAACGATCCAATGCCGATGCCGGATTAAAACAATGCGTTCATTTTCGCCCAAGAGTCCCTGCACGTAGCCCATGTCACCACCTCATGCGTCATTGTAAGCGCGGGAAGGGTTTTACGCGCGGCGCATTCGACCCCGGAGGCAATAACCCACCCGAGATTGCGAAGGCGACATGGGGATATCACGCAAAAATGCGAAGATGCGAAGCCCGTATTTTTTCGCGACTTCGCGCCTTCGCGTGAAATCCCCAAAACAGCGAATTCACCCTTTCGCGCGAGGGCATTTGCAGGACGGCCGTCGCACAGACCCGTTGGCAGGGTAAACGGGGACGGGCTACGGAACTACCTTGCTGGACGCGGCATTGTCTCCGGGCTTGGGCTTGCCAGTGCCGCGTAGCAGGAATACCGCGAGAAGGACCGCGGCCAGAATGGCCAGCCCGGCGGCGATGGCGAAATAGGCCGCAAAGCCAAACGCGTTGACCAGCACGCCGCCAATGGCCGCGGAGCTTGCCCAGCCCAGCCCAAGCCCGACCGTCGTGACGCCGGCGATAAGGATTCGCCAGTGCCCGGCCACTAGCTCCTGGCTCATGATCGTCCGGGCGGCAGTGGCGACGGCCGAGAGCAAGATGACCCCGATGTAGGCCGAGCTGGCGACCCATGACACCTGCGCCGCGGCCAACAGAACCAGCACGCTGCCGCTGGCTGCCGTGGCAATGAGGATTAATCGCGACGCGCCCAACCGGCGCAGCAGGAACGGCGCGCCGAACGCGCCCAGGATGGAAAAGAACTGGGCCACCCCGAAGACCACCCCGATGTCGGCCGTCGGCATCTGGAGCTGGCGGTCGAGATAGACATTGAAGAAGCTGCGCACCGAACCCTCGCTGGCGGTCACCAGGAACATCAGGCCGCCCCAGAAGAGTAACAACGCAGTCGGCCGGCCGACCGATGAGACAGTCCCCGAGCCGGACTCGTCAGGTTGATCGCGCAGGCGGGTGAGGATCAAGACGCTGATGCCGTGACAGATCGCCGTCAACGACAGGGCCGCCCGAAAGGGCGCCGGGTCGCTGGCCGAGGCGCCCGACAGCGTGGTCAACGCGGCTGGCAAAATCCCGGCCACGATGCTGCCGATAAAGCCCATGATCGAGAACATGATCACCTGGGTCGAGAAGACCAGGTTCAACAGGTTTCGCGGCGCTGAGCGCATCATAAACGGGGCGCCATTCGAGCCGCCAAACGCGCCGCCGATCCAGAACACCATCCAGCCGAAAACGATGACCGGGGTCAGGAACTGGCGCGGGAAGAACTCCGCGCACAGCACGATCGCGAATCCCAGCCCATGCAGGCCATGCCAGAGATACAGCGCGGGGCGGGCGCCAAAGCGCCGGCCAAACGCGCCGGCCGGGAGGGCCATCATGGCCCACACCAGTTGGCCAAGGCCGATCAGGGTGCCGATGAATTGCGCGTCGTAGCCCAGGCGCAGCAGATACAGGTTGAACAGCACGGCCTGGATACCGAAGTAGCCGAATCCGCTCACCCCGAAGACGGCCAGCATAAGCCAGGTATTGCGGCCAAAGCCGCGCAGAACGCCCAGGGTATTGGTCATGAAAGGGGGCATGGTATCGCGGATTGGCAAAAGTGTTACCGGAGACGCCCCCCCGGCTCCGCCGGGGGGGCGTCTCCGGAAACAAA
>JBDSIP010000253.1:0-5658 GCA_039917915.1 Thermoflexales bacterium | reverse complement strand
CGATCGAGTCCGCCCGCGATTTGTTCGGCCCGGAACGCCTCACCCAGATCATCTCGGTTCAGGTGGCGCCCGGGGCCGACGCCGCGACCGTCCTCACCCGGCTCGAATTGGACCCCGCCATCTTGGGCCGCTTCGGGGTGTTCTATGAGGACGCGTATACCCGCCGAAACACCGAAATATTGCGGGACTTGCTTGGCCTGGTGCATCTTGCCAGCGGACTGGCGTTTCTGGCGGTCGGACTGGGCGCATATATGGCAACGGCGCTGCATCTGGCCGAGCGTTCTCGCGAAAGCGCTCTGTTGCGCCTGTCCGGATTCTCGAGGGGACAGGTGGGCGTCTATCTGCTGCTGCGGACGGAGATGCTGGCCGCGGTGGCGTTTTGCATCGGCGTTCCGCTGGCGTCGGTCTGGATGGGCGCCTTGTATTCGCGCGGGCCCGCCTACGTTTTCAACGTGCCCGTGCGTCCCGCCGTCGATCCTGGCCTGATTGCGGTCTTTGCGATGATGACTGCGCTATCGGCGTTTGCCGGCGCGGCGATCTCGGCCGCCGGCTTGTTGCGCGCGAGCGTTGCGCAAGGATTGCGGAGTTAGGCCATGCGATCGGCGATGAGACTGGGCCTCCAGGCGCTGCTCCAGCATCCGTGGCTGCTGATCGTGCTTGGCATCAACACGGCCCTACCGCTCATGTGCGCCCTGCTCATCGGCGGGTACCAGACCGACATGCTCAACCGTTACGACACAGTGAATCCTTCCTTGCTTGTGATTCAGGAGAACGGCAGCATGGGCGAGTTTTACGGCAGCCGAATCCCGGCCGAAACAGCCGGGCTGTTGCGCGCCCGCGGATTTGCGCATCCGATCGCCGAGATCCATGCGGTGACCGGCGCGACGCCAGGCAGCGCAGTCCTGCTGCGGGGCGTCGATCCTGCCCGTTACCAGGAGACCGAACACTTTCGCATCCTGGCCGGGCGGCCGCTGAGCCCATCCGACTCGCCTCGCGCGACGATGATCGGCGCGCAACTTTCGCGTGTCCGGGATGCCATCCCCGGCGGGTCGATTCAGATTCGCGGGCGCGAATTCGTCGTCGTGGGCATATTCGAAACCGGCGCCGTCACCGACTTTGAGGCCTGGGTAAGCCTGCGCGATGCTCAGGATCTGCTTGGCTGGGGAGACGACATATCTCTTTTCGTTGTGCCAGCCGGTGGTTCCCTGAAATCCGGCGACCCGCTGCCCGGCGGTCTGGCGGCGGTCGAGCGGGGCGCGAGCGGGCGCAACCTTGCCCGCGAATGGGGACCCTTGTTTGATTTGCTCAATGCGATCGCGGTGAGCCTTGGGGTGTGGTCGGCTCTGGCCCTGGCCGCCACGCTCGGGCGGCTGGCGTGGCTGCGCCGGCGCGACCTGGGCGTGATGCGGGTGGTTGGGTATGAATCCGCCGCGCTGGCCGCGCATATCTGCGCGCAGGGGCTGGCCGTGGCGGCAGTGGCCACGTTGCTCGCATTTGCCGGCGCATCGGCTGTCGGCGCGCTCAGTCCGCTGCAGACCTCCGGAGTCCAGGTGCGGATGGTTCTCGAGACCAGGACCGTGGCCCTTGTCCTGGCCTGCGCGTTTGGTATTGGGTTTGCTGGTAGCGTTGTGCCTGCCGTCTGGCTGGCCCGGATGCCGTTGTCGGGCCTTGTTCGCGCGCAAGACGTTCTGAACCTATAATGAAATCGCTCAGCGGAGGCAAATCATGTTTCTGACTCGACGTGCCCTGACCCTTTTGACCGCGCTGCTGGCGCTATCGATGCTTGCTTGCTCCGATATCCCAACCCGCTTGATTCGATCGTTGCAAACCTCCGGGTCGTCCAACCCGGTTGAAACGCCCCCGCCCATTGCGCAGCAGGCAGTAACAGCGGGGCCGGGAGCAACTGCGACCCGGGCCTCGGCGCTGCCGCCCGGCCCGACATCCGTGCCCACTCCCACCCGCCGCGCGCCCAACCCGGCCATGGTCGGGATGCGCACCGGCCTGGCCAGCCTGAACAGCTACCAAACCACACTTCGCACCGCCACGTCTGGCCCGGAACCGACGGACCAGAACGAGATCACGATGATCACCCAGGTGGATAGCGCCAGGAAGGCATCTCGGACACGCACGGAAACGCGCGAGGTCAGCGCGGATAGTCCGAAGGGGTCGACCGATGCAAGCGAGACGATTGCGATTGGCAATCAGCAGTGCGAGATCTCGGGCCAGGGGGCGAGCCAGAAAGGCAAGCTGACCGATCAGCAGCCGATTGAGTCCGATCTGCGCGGGACGCTTACGGGACTCCTGGACGTCACCCTTAGCGCCGAGAATCCCGTCTTTGTCGCCGAAGAGACCGTCAACGGAATCCCGAGCAATCACTTCACCTTCAAGGTCACCCAGTTGGGCAAGGATTCCGGCGCAGTCGTGCGCAACAACAAGGGCGACTATTGGCTCGCCCGCGATGGGCAATATCTGGTCAAGTACACGCTCGCGCTCGAGGCAGCCACTGCGGCTCAGGGCAGCGCCCAGGCTCAGACGTTCAAGGCCGATGTGAGCTATGAGCTATCCAACGTCAACGCGCCGATGACGATCGCCTTTCCGGCCTTCTGCAAGAAGTGAGCGCAGCCGCCGCGACATGCCCAGGCTCGCCGATTGGTATCACGTCCGTTTGACGAAACCGCCGTCCGTCGGGATGTCGCGCCTTCCGGCGGCGCGCCGTGAACTGACAGCTTTGACTGGGCCGGCGACTTCCGAGTTTGTTTCATAACCGGCGACTTGCTGACGTCTGACGACCTGTATGTCTTTACGTCCAGGCGCGAGGAGAGCTATCTCATCCCGACCGACGCCGACGGCGGAAGCGCATTGGTCGGCGAGCTGATACGCCGGGGCTTGTTCCCGCCCGATTTGATGTTGGAGGCAGTGCAGACAGAGGGAACCCTGTTCTGCTGGCCATCGGAATCGGCGTTCCCGAAGCAAGAGCTATGACCGAAGGAACGAGCGAATGATATTGCCCGCCGCTTCCGCGCCGTCCAGGCGCCCCATCGTGTAGAGTAGCCTCGAACTCGCAAGCAATCCCGGAACAGTGTTCAAGGAAGGTGGTATGGCAACACTCAAACTAGCCCAGGCAACCGCGATCATTGACGTGGCGCTCGCCGAAGCGCGCAAGAAGCACTTTGCCCCCCTCGGCGTCGCCGTTCTCGATGCGGGCGGGCACCTGGTGGCGTTCAAACGCGAGGATGGGGCTGGCTTTGTCCGCTTCGACATCGCCTTTGGCAAGGCCTGGGGATCGCTCGGCATGGGCTTTGGCACGCGCGAGCTGGCCGAGCGGGCGAATCGCTTCCCGCCCTTTTTTGCCGCGCTGGCAGCCACCAGCCACGGGCGCATGGTGCCCTCGCCGGGCGGCGTGCTGATCGCCGACGCGGACGGCGAGATCATCGGCGCGGTCGGCATCTCGGGCGACATCGGCGACAACGACGAGATCTGCGCCCTTGCCGGGATTGAAGCGGCTGGCTTGGCTGCGATCCCGGGGTCTGTGTAGGCCTGCAGCGGGCGGGTTCCGTCCCGCCACGCTGCGCCGCGCGACGAGAGGTGACCGATGAATCATCTGACCGAAACGCGACACACCGCCATTGAAACGCTGGCATGGCTCATCCATGCCGCCTCTGAGGGCGATCCGGAACCTTCGCTCCTGTCGAATCTCGGCGGCGTGACCGCCCTGGGCGACGACACCGAGCTGGAGCGCGATCGCAGGGCCTATGCGTAGGCGCCCGATGTCCGGCCGCCATCCACGACCGCAGCTCCCGCGTCGGCGCGACGCGTTGAAGTGGCTGGTCTCCCTGGCGGGCCTGTCGGTAGCCTGCGCCGCGAGGCCGGCCGCCGAGGCCGCTCAGGCCTCCACCCCGGCGCCGACGCCGATCCCCGTTGCCAGCCTGATTCCGCTGACCCGTGCGGACGCCCATGCGCCCGCGCCCAGCCCAAGCGCGCTCGCGAGCGCTGTGCCGGCGTCGGCCACGCCACCCCCCATGACGCCGGCGCCGACCACCCTCAGGGTGGGGGTAACCCCCGCGATCACCCAGCCCGTCCTGGCCAACAGCGCGGCCTTCGTCAAGTACGCCGCCGAGATGCGCCAGTTGGCCATCGACACGGGAGACCAGGCCTATGGGGCCATCATCGTCAAGGGTGATCATGTCGTCGGTCTCGGTCCGAGCCGGGTCGTCGTCAACGCCGATGCGACCGCGCATGCGGAAATGGAGGCGATTCGGGACGCCTCGCGCCGGTTGGGCAGCTCCGACTTGAGCGGATGCGTGATGTACTCCACTTCCCGGCCGTGCGCGATGTGCGAGAGCGCCGCCTACTGGGCGCGCCTCGGGCGCCTGATCCATGGATCAAATGCCGCCGACGCGGGCGCGCCGCGCCTTGGCGCTTGCGGATAGGGCAGGCGCTCACGCCGCCAGACGGGTTTCATGGACATCGGGGGGCTCACCCACCCCATCCGGACTTGAAGCCGAACGCCTATGCCAACCAGTCGGCGTACTTCACCCGGATCATCCGCTCGAACTCCTCATAGCGCGCCTCGCTGAAACCCTCATAGGGCGAGAGCAGCCGCAGCGGCATATCGCGCATTCCACCCGCGCGCTTAATCATCTTGTCGTAGGCGCCATCGATCCGTTCCTCGGCCAGAAACGAACCAAAGACCTCGACGTGCATGGCGTGAAAAGCGTGATGCAGCTTGAAGAGCGTGGCGATGTCCTGTTCCACCCCAGCCTTGAATAGCGCGCGGGTCTTGGCCGGAAACAACGCTCCGAGCGACGACAGCAGCGAGCAGGGCCCAAACTGCGAGCCATGCGGGAAGTTATCCTCGCTGAAGAAGTGCTGGATTTCCGGCGCGTGCCGCATCAGGTCTGACGCGCGGGCCAGTCCGCCCCCAGTGTTCTTAGTCGCGACGAGATTGGGGCAGGCATCCGCCACCCGCCGGTAGTCCGCGCCGTTCAGCAGGCGCTTGGCTCGCGGCAGGTTGTAGTGCAAAAAGATCGAGTCCGGGAACGCCCCGCACACGTCGGTGAAGAAGCGCATCACTTCGTTATCCTTGAGCGGCCCCCAGCTCGGCAGCGAGATCTGAAAGGCGCGGAAGCCCACCTCATGGGCGAAGCGCAGGCGCTCCAGGATGTTGGCGGTCGAGAGCCCAATCACCCCCACCAGCGGGTGAACATCGGCCCCGCGGGTTTCTTCGTGGAAGAGCCGCACGATCTGCTGAAAGCGGGGGGTATCCACCGCATAGCCTTCGCCAGCCGTACCAAAAATGTAGAGATGGTTGTATCCGCCAGCCAGGGTCTCACGGACTTCTTTGCGGAAGACGTCTTCGATCAACTGCTCGCGCTCGTCCCACGGGCATTCGCACGAGACGAGGATGGTCTGCGGATAACGTTGATTCATGGTTTGTAAGTGTTTTTCCCGAATCGATGCCCCCGGCGAACCCGGGGCGATCGATTCGGGAGTAGATTTCGAACACGCGGCGGACAGACTCCCATCTTCGGGGCGCGCGCCGGGACTGTCAAGCTCCCGGTCTCCCGCGCCGATACGAAGACGGCAGACTCGTGCCATACTCCGGCAGCGGCACCGGCGGGCATGGCAGCCCGCCGCAACCGCCCGGCAGCGCGGGGA
>JBDSIP010000252.1:0-4858 GCA_039917915.1 Thermoflexales bacterium | reverse complement strand
TCTATTCCGACTCATTCGTCGAACGGGCGAAATCTGTTCGACGACGCGTCTTCGGCGCGTCGAGATTAGGTCGTCATCTACGCAAATGCGCAATGGCATTAAGTTAGTCACGGTTTCGGTACCTGGCCCTGAAAGGGCCACATGCGACAGCCCAGGGCAACGCCCTGGGTTGAGCCACCGTGTTGATGACGAGCCCTGAAAGGGCGAAACTGGGATCAATTCCCATGAAATAGCCCAACTGGGCCACCGATCGCGCCTGTGGTGTCGCCCTTTCAGGGCTGGAACTGGGTAAACACCGGTTTCCCAGGGCGTTGCCCGCCTATCTCATTCGGCCCCTGCGGGGCCGGGCACCGAATGCGCCATTAACGTAATGCCATTCGGCAAAGGCGGGGATGACGGGAAAACCTCGGCTTTCGCCCGGCCTGACGCGACGGGTCGACCGTCCATTCCTCAAGGCAGGTGCGCGCAATTGGACTTTGCAGGAGCCATGCCATTCTCCTGTTCTTCTATTTGCGTCCTGCGTGCTGGCATCTATACTGCTGTCACATCATGATTATTTCCGACCTGAACCACGTCACTGACCAGCTTCGCCTGACCCCGCATTTCGAAAAGGGCCTTGCCTTTCTGCATCGCGCCGACCTCGCCACGATGGCCGATGGCCGCGCCCCAATTGACGGCGACAACGTGTATGCCGAGGTGCAGTCGTATGTCACCAAGCCGGCGTCCGAGGCCAAATACGAGGCCCATCGCCGGTACATCGACATCCAGTTTGTCGTGACGGGCGAGGAGACCATCGGCTGGGCGCCCATCGAAGATCTGCAGGTCAGCACACCCTATGTCGACCAGCATGATTACCTGTTGGGCTCTGTGGAGGAATCCCGGACCATCCCGGCCCGACTTCGGGCGGGGCAGTTCGCGATTCTCTTTCCCGCCGATGCCCATGCCCCCCGCCTCGCCACCACATCGCCCGTAGCCGTCCGAAAGATCGTGGTCAAAGTGCGGGTGGCGTAGCGCCGCTGTTCTGACCGCAGACCGCGAACGGCCGACCGCAACAAGCTCGAACCGCCCGCGGTCTGAGGTCCCGCCGGCAATTCGCCCCCCTATACTTCCTGCCATGACGACGCTGCAAGCGCCATCGCGGCCCCGCCGGCGGGGAGTGGTCTGGATCGGCATCCTCGCCGCGATCAATCTTGCGCTGATCGCCCTGACCCTTGGGCCGGCGGCGGAGCAGCCAGCGGAAACCTCGTCATCCGTCTTCCCGCTGAGGTCGTCGGTCGCCACCCTGGCTGGCCCGCGGCCGGCCACGGGCGTCCCAGTCGTTTCTCAGCCCCGCGGACGGCTTGCCCAAAACCCGCCGCCCGCCGCGCCGACACCCATGTGCCAGACCAATGGCACGATCTGGGACATCGCCGCGCGCGGGAATACCCTGTATCTCGCGGGCATCTTTACCCAGGTGCGTCCGGCGGGCGCGCCGTTGGGCGACCCTGCCAGCCAGAACCGCAATGGCCTCGCGGCCTGTGACGCCAATACGGGCGCCATCCTCGCCTTTGATCCCAACCCGACCGCCACTGTCGCCGCCAACCTAAGCCTCGAAACATTGGCCTTCTCCCCCGATGGAGCGGCCCTCTACTTTGGCGGGCGCTTCGATGGCGTTGGAGGCGAGATACGCCGGAACGCGGCCGCCGTCGACGCCATGACCGGCACTCCGCTGGCCTGGGATCCGCGCCCAACGTCAAAAGTCTACGATATTGCCATTTCGGGCGATGGCGCCAGCGCATACATTGGAGGCAGCTTCGGCCTCGTCGCGCACCAGGCCGCCGGCGCGGGCGCGCAGATCTCCGCCTTTGCGCCCCAGATCAAGACGATGTCGGACACGGTTGCTTCGGTGCGCGCGCTGGCCCTCAGCGCTGACGGCGCGACGCTTTACTTCGGTGGCGGCGGCGGCCGAACCAACCCGATCACCAGCACGCCCGCCATCACCAATGGCTTCGCCCTTGTCAACGGCGCCTGGCGCGCCGGCGCCGCCGCCATCGACACGGCCACCGGCACGACCACCCGCGCCTTCGCGCCGCGCATCGAGGATCAAAAGAACGTCGACCTGGTCGCTCAGATCTACGATATCGTTGTCCGCGACAATGCGGTCTATCTGTGCGGTGACTGGTGGCTGACCGAGGGCGGCGCGGCGCTGGGCGGATGGGGCGAGCCCGATCCCAACGGGCGGCAGGCCAATCTCGGGCGCTTCAGCGCCGCCACCGGCGCCTGGGATGCTTCATGGAAGCCCTGGACCGATGGCGGCGCGCAAGGCTGTGATCTTGACGCCGCAAACAATGCCCTCGTCGTTGGCGGGCATTTCGTCAAACATGGCGGGCCGGCCCAACTGACATCGACTGTGCCCTCGCTGAAGGGCCTCGCGGTCTTTGATCTCATAACGGCGGAGCCCGTCACCTGGAGCGCGGCGCTGTCCGGCGGGACAAATCCCGAGGCTTTTGCCATCCGGGTGCGCGCCAACCAGTACGCCGTTGGGGGCGCGTTTCCAGGGGTCAACGCCGCCGCCCAGCAAAACCTCGCGGCGTTCACGCTCCGTCCAACGGTCATGACCTACGTCATTCAGATCAGCGTGGATGGCCTCGGCTCGGCCTATGTTCAGTCGCTGCTCGCCGCGAACCGCATCCCCACCCTCGCCCGTCTCATGAACGAAGGCGCCGGCACGCTCAATGCCCGGACTGACTTCGACTTCAGCATCACCCTGCCCAATCACACCGCGATGCTGACCGGCCGGCCGGTCTATGACAAGTTCGGTGATAACACCACAGGCCACCAATGGACGAATAACGGCGATCCGCTGCCTGGGCAGACCCTGCATAGTAATCGAGGCTTCTATATTGCCAGCGTTTTCGATGTCGCCCACGACAACGGCCTGACCACCGGCGCGTACGCGACCAAGAGCAAGTTCTCGCTCTACGACACGTCATATAACAGCGCGAACGGCGCCGCAGACGTGACCGGCGCCGACAACGGGCCGGACAAAATCGACACGAATGTCATCGCGAGCGGCAACTCGCCAGCCATGATGAGCGCGCTGTTGGACAGCCTGCGCGTCAATCCAACCCAGTACACCTTCATCCACTTTCACGACCCCGATGCCGTCGGGCACGCCAACGGCTGGGGGAGCGCGAGCTACAACGCCGCGGTGACCGCAGTGGATGGCCATCTCGGCCAATTGCTTGCCGCCATCGAGCAATCGCCCGCGCTCGCGGGGCGCACGACCGTTATCCTCACTTCCGACCACGGTGGCTCGGGCACCGGGCACGGCGACGCGAGCCAACCCCTCCACTACACCATCCCCTTTGTGGTCTGGGGTCCGGGCATTCCCCATGCTGATCTGTACTTGCTGAATGGGCCCGCGACCACCAACCCGGGTGCGGCGCGGCCCGACTTCGCGTTGATGGGGATGCCGATCCGGAATGGTGACGCTGGAAACTGCGCGTTGCGGCGGCTGGGCTTGCCTCAGATCCCCGGCTCGACCATCGCCAATCTACACAACCCGTGCAATCCCGTCGTCGCGCCCGTCACGCCGCCCGACACGAGGGACCCGCTCACCCAGACGGTCTCCCTCATCCCGCCCAACGGCGCCTGGCGCTTTCGCGATGATGGGATCGATCAAGGGACAGCCTGGCGCGACGTTGCCTTCGACGATTCGGGCTGGAACAGCGGCGACGCCGAGCTTGGCTATGGCGATGACGACGAGGCGACGGTTGTCGGCTTCGGCGGCGACCCGAACGGCAAGTTCATCACCACCTGGTTCCGCCGCGCGTTCACCTTCACCACCGCTGCTGCGGTCCTGACCCTCAGTCTGGGGCTCGTTCGCGATGATGGCGCGGTGGTCTACCTGAACGACGCCGAGATCTTTCGCAGCAACATGCCGGCAGGGACGATCACCCACACCACCCTCGCGGGCGGCAATACCGGTGTTGAGAGCGCCTGGCATATTACCGCCGTGACGCCCAGCCTGCTGGTCAGTGGCCCCAACGTTCTGGCCGTCGAGATACACCAGGCAGGCCCGACCAGCTCGGACATCAGTTTCAATGCCTCGCTCAGCGCCATCCTCCCGCTGCGCAGGGCGTTTGTGCCGCTCGCAATGCGGTAGTCCGCCCGGTAATCCGACCTTGTCGGTCCGCCGCTACAATACGCCGCCATGAAGTACATAACCGTCGTCGGCGATAAATCCTTCACCATCGACATCAATCGGGAAGGGACGGTCCTGATCGACGGAGTGCCGCGCGCCCTCGATTTCCAATCGATCGACAATGGCGGACTGTACTCGATTCTGCTCGACAACAAATCCTTCGAGGCCCTGGTCGAGCAAAGTGAAGGCGAATACCAGGTGTTGATCAGCGGCACGCTCTATCACGTAAACGTCGTCGACGAACGCGCCAAGCGCCTGGCCGAAGCCGGCGGCGCCTTTGCGCTCACGACCGGCGAGCTGAATATCAAGTCACCCATGCCCGGTCTCATTGTCGCCATCCCCGTGCATGAGGGTGATCAAATCAAGAAGGGCCAGGTTCTGGTCGTGCTCGAATCCATGAAGATGGAGAACGAGCTCAAAGCTCCGCGCGACGGCCACGTCTCGATCATCAAGGTCGTCCCGCATCAGGCCGTTGAACTCGGCCAGGTCCTGCTCGTACTCACCTGATGGCATGACTGCGCCGGCCGCATTCGCCGCCGCAATTGGCGGGCATCCTCTCGTCGCCGACGTATTGTGGGCGCGCGGCCATCGCGACCCCCCAGGCCGCTTGCGCCTTTCTCGACCCCAGGCTATATACCCCTGCCCCTCCGCTGGCGTTGCCGGGGATGGCGG
>JBDSIP010000251.1:0-4209 GCA_039917915.1 Thermoflexales bacterium | reverse complement strand
ATATGGGCAGCCGCAGTACCCGCCGCCCCCGCCAGCCTACGGAATGGGCGCCCAAGCGGCGCCAAAGGGCAAGTCCACGGCATTGGTCCTGGAACTGATTCCCGGCATCCTGTTCGGCCTGATGGGTATCGGCTGGATGTACGCCGGCAAGTCGGACAAAGGCATATGGTGGCTGGTTGGTTCAATCGGTTGGTGGTTGATTATGGGCGTTGTGGGCCTTCTGACGGTCGGGATCGGGTGCCTGTGCTTCCCCCTGATCTGGGTCGCGGCTGGAATCTCGGCCAATCAGCTCAACAACCAGATGAAGGCCGAGCCTGGACGCTATCAGTAACGATTTGTCGAATACCCTCGCTCCCGGCTTCGCCAGGAGCGAGGGTATTCGACGTCATCTCGATCAGGTGCCCTCTTCCCAGCTCGCCAGGTACGCAGCCTGCTCTTCGGTCAAGGTGTCGATCTTGACGCCCAGGCTGGCCAACTTCAATCGCGCGATTTCCCGGTCGATGTCTTCGGGAATCGTGTAGACGTTCGGCTTCATCGCCTTGAAGTTGCGGACCATGTACTCCGCGCCCAGGGCCTGGTTGGCGAAGCTCATATCCATCACGGCGGCCGGGTGGCCCTCAGCCGCGGCCAAATTGATCAACCGGCCCTCGCCCAACAGGTTGAGCTTGCGCCCATTCTTCAGGGTGTATTGCTGCACAAACGGCCGTACCTGACGCGGAGCGCCCTTGCTCAGCTTCTCCAGCGCGGCAATGTTGATCTCGGCATTGAAGTGGCCCGAATTGGCCAGCAGCGCGCCGTCCTTCATCAGCTTGAGATGCTCCGTATCGAGCACGTTCTTGTCGCCGGTCAGGGTGATGAACACATCCCCGCGCGGCGACGCGTCCTTCAACGGCATGACCTGATAGCCATCCATCAGCGCCTCTAGGGCCTTCATCGCATCCACCTCGGTCACGATGACGTGGGCGCCCATCCCGCGCGCGCGCGACGCAACGCCGCGCCCGCACCAGCCGTAGCCAGCGACGACGACCGTCCGCCCGGCCAGCAAAATATTTGAAGCCCGAATGACGCCGTCGATGGTGCTCTGTCCGGTGCCATACCGGTTGTCAAAGTAGTGCTTGGTCATGCTGTCGTTGACCGCCAGCACCGGGAACTTGAGGGCCTTGTCCTTGGCCATCGCGCGCAGGCGAATGACACCGGTGGTGGTCTCCTCGGTCCCGCATTGAACTTCCTTGATCTGGCTTTTGCGCTCCTTGTGCAGCACGCTGACCAGGTCACAGCCGTCATCCATCGTCATCTGCGGATGATGGTCAAGCGCGGCGTTCAAGTGCCGATAGTAGGTGGCGTTGTCCTCGCCCTTGATGGCGTAGACCGGGATCTCGTCGTTGGCGACCAGCGACGAGGCGACTTCATCCTGCGTGCTGAGCGGGTTGCTCGCGCACAGCACGATGTCGGCGCCGCCGCTCTGCAGGGTGCGCATCAGCGCCGCCGTCTCGCTGGTCACATGCAAACAGGCCGAGACCTTCAGTCCCTTCAACGGCTGTTCTTTCGCGAAGCGTTCGCGAATTGCCTTCAGCACCGGCATCTCCGCCTCTGACCATTCGATCTTGTAGCGGCCGGCCTGCGCCAGGCTGGCATCCTTTACATCAAATTCCATGTGTATGCTCCTCGTTTCTTGAATGTGGATTTGTCAGACCATTCAGACCACGACGCGACCGGGACTCCAGGCTGCATCCGGGCTTGATGACGCTGACGGCGCTGATTCTCCGACATCGGTATTCCCCGGTAAAGCCGGAGGATACCGATGTCGGAATCAGCCTTTCAGGGTCGATCGGCGCCGGAGGCGATATCGTGAACCAATAACCGTAGTGTACGCGACTGAACCGCGGCTCAGTCGACATTGAGCGGCCCAAAGTGGGCCTCGTATCGGGCCTTGAACTCAGCCCACGTGAAGGCGTGACCCTGCCCGCCAACGTGCTCGAGCGCATAGGTGGCGGCCACGCTACCCAGCCGCCCGCAGGTTTCCCAATCGGCTCCGACCGCGAGGCCTTTGAGCAGGCCGCTTCGGTATGAATCGCCAACGCCGGTGGGGTCGATCACCCGTTCCTCGGGGACCACCGGGATCTCTATCCGCTGAGCCTTGAGCAGGATCGTTGAACCCTTCTCGCCGCGGGTCACGATCAGGGCTGTGGCGGTTTCGAGAATGGCACCCTCGCTCATCCCCGTCTTCTGCCGGATGAGCTCCAGCTCGTAATCGTTGACGATGACGACAAAGGCGCCCGCGAGACCCGCGCGCAGCTCGTCGGCTGACGAGCGGGCGCACTGCTGGCCGGGATCATAGATGAACGGGATCCCCAGCGCGCGGCATTCGCGCGCATAGGAAACCATGGCGGCCGGATCGTTGGGCGAGATGATGACGAGATCAGGCCGGGGCGCGTCTGCAAAGGACAGGCTTCCCGCGTCCGCCATTGCGCCGGTATAGAACGACGCGATCTGGTTATTCTTCTGATCGGTGTTGCAGAAGAACGAGGCGGTGAACTTGCCTGGCACGACCCGAATCAGCGAAGTATCGACTCCGTGCGTATCGAGCCATTGGCGGTACTCCGCGAAGTCCTGTCCGGCGGTCGCCATGATTGCCGGCCGCTCGCCGAGCAGCGCCAGCGTATACGCCACGTTGGGCGCGCATCCGCCCCGGCGGCGCTCCATCCCGTCCACCAGGAAGCTCAGGCTGATCCGTTCGAGCTGATCCGGCAGGATGTGATCAGCAAAGGAGCCGGGAAACGTCATGAGGTAATCGTAGGCGATCGACCCGGTGATGACAATGTTCATACGTTATAGCTTGCGCGCCTTGGGATTCTCAAACCGATATCCCTGGCGTCGAATGGTCTTGAGGTAACGGGGCTCCGTCGGATCATCCTCGATGCGCTCGCGCAGCCAGCGCATGTGGACATCGAGGGTCCGTGTGTCGCCCATGTAGGTCGTCTCCCACACCTGTTGCATGAGCAGTTTGCGGGTGATGATTTCGCCCTGGTGCTGCATGAAAAGCTGAAGCAGACGCGAAAGCTTCGGGTTGAGTCGGATTTCTTCGCCGCGCTTGCGCAACATCCCATCGGCCGGCCGCAGAATGAGATCCCCGCAGCGCAACTCTGCGGCGTGCCCCGCCGGCATCAGTTTCTCGACTTTCGCCATAACCCGGCGCAGCTGAAGCGGCCGCGCGATATAGCCATCGCCGCACGCCTCACAACCTGCTGCCGCGGCGTCCTGTCCTTCCGCGCCGAGAAAGAGCACGTTGGCCTCGGTGATGCGTTTGATGGCCTGGCACAGTTTTGCGGCATCCACGCGTAGCGAAGGCAAGTCAACGATGACCAGCACCGGCTTGTCGCGCTCCACATGGGTGAGCGCGCTCTTGGCCGTCCGCACCCAGGTGACGGGATAGCCGCTGCGCTCCAAAGCAAGGCCAACGGACTCGCCCAGTCCGCCCTGAATAAGGAGAATCTTGCGCGCTGCGTTCTTCATCAATGGGTGCGGCGCGGGATTATACACACATCGATCCTGCCTTTAAGGTGACTTAAGCTCCCTACAGTTTCTCGCTCATTGCCTCGGCGTAGCCTGTGAGCTCAACAAACCCAACCCCCGTCACAGTACTCCCGCCAGCCACGCCGGCTACCGCTACGGCCCCTTCCCAATAGGTCGACGACAGATTCATTTCTTGATCGCGCAGGCGCGGCGTGGCCACAACATCAACTCCGAGCGACGGAATCCGAATGCGCCAGCCGCTGGGATAGGCGGCCCCATTTGCCGGGCTCCGCCAGGTGTCAACGGGCGTGATCGCCACGTCGGCCCGGGTGAGTGGCCGGGTATCACCGTTGGACATGACCCACGTCCCGCTGCTCGACACGCCGTCGGATCCGTCCGCCTGCCACAATCTGAAATACATCAGCTCGCTGCCATCGCTCAATTGGAGCGAGAACCAATCCCAACCGCGGGTCCCGGCGCCCAGAACGCTGGTGCTCCACTCGTGATCCATCCAGCTCTGACCCGACACGGTATTGGAGCCTTCGGGTGTTGTCAAGATTCCGCGGGTGTCCATCCGCGTGAACGAGTAGTAATAGGAAGCATTGCCCGGCTCGGGGCTTTTCTGGCTCAGTCCACGGTCGCCATGCCGAACCATCGGCTTGGCGCTGTCGAGCGACAGGTCAATCGCATAACCAT
>JBDSIP010000250.1:0-2546 GCA_039917915.1 Thermoflexales bacterium | reverse complement strand
GCATTCGCTGCCAGCGTGGCCCCCGCGCTCTTTGCGGGACCGGCGGCAGACGCATTCGGGGTTGCGGGCGCGGCCGGGTGGCTGATCTGGGCAGTGGGCATCGTGCTTGGCGCCGCCGCCTGGATTTTTCGATCGCGTTTTCCGGCGCGACTCCGTGCGCTTGAGCCAGCCCTCGACGCGCCTCTGTCGCTCCAACCAATCATTGGCCCGCTGGTGGGCGCCGCGACCCGCCTATCCCGGCCGCTGGCAGGCCTCTTCATCGCCCTGGAGAGTGATGGCGCGCTGCTGTGGACGGTCGCCATCGCCCTCATCATCATCTTGATCGGGAGGAACCCCGGCCCATGAGCGCCCGTCGCCCCACCCGGCCCGCTGCCCCGGCGCTGAACTACTGGCCGCTGGCCGTCCTCGCCGTTGTCGCCGCCTTGTCGCTGGCCTTGCCGCGCCAGATGGGTGAGCTGGCCAATGTGGTCGGCTACGCGGTCTGCCACCGCATCCCCGACCGCTCCTTCATCATCGGCGGCGCGCAGCTGCCGCTGTGCGCGCGCGACACCGGCATGTTCACCGCCGCCCTGGCGACCATCGTCGTCTATATGGTGGTTGAGCCCCGTCGTTTTGCGAACTTTCCGCGCTTTCCGTACGCTTTCGCTTTGATCGGCCTCTTTCTTGCCTGGGGGTTTGACGGTTTCAATTCCTATATGCTGCTCGCGACCCGCCAGGAATTGATCTACACCCCCCAGAACTGGCTGCGCCTGGTCACCGGCGCGGGGATGGGCGTGTCACTGGGCGCCTGCGTCGTGGCGCTCTTCAACTCGGCCGTGTGGAAGCCCGAGCTGATGTCGCCCCAGGCCTCGGTCTCGTCCTGGCGCGAGGTCGGGCGCCTGCTCCTGATCGCGGCCGGTGTCGTCCTCGTCACCCTGTGGCAGCCCGCGTTTCTGTATGGCCCGCTGGCGGCCCTGAGTGCCCTTGGCGCATTTGGCCTGCTCACCATCGTCAACACCCTCTTTGTGCTGCTGGCCACAAAACGCCAAAGCGCGATGGACTCATGGCGCCAACTGAAGTGGCCAATCGCCATCGGCGCGTTTCTCACCTTCAACGAAATCATGCTCATCGTCATCGCCCGCCAGGCGCTGACGGCCTCGCTCGGGCTGCCGTTCTGAGCATCCCCCGTCGTCGTCATGCGCGTCAACCGCAAGCAATTTGAGAAGATGGTTTGGCAGGCCGTTGATGAGCTGCCCGAGGCGCTCAAGGCCGAAATCAAAAACCTGGAGATCGAGGTGCGCTACGCCCCCGACGACGATGACTTCGATTTCGCCGACGATCCGGACGATGAACTCTTCGGCCTGTATCACGGCATTCCGCTGACCGAACGCCTGGGCGACTACAACCTGGCTGTCCCCGACCTGATCACAATCTTTCAGCGCGCGCATGAGGACGAGTGCCAGACACTGGCGGCCATGCGCGAGGAAGTCCGCCGGACCGTGCGCCACGAGATCGCCCATTATTTTGGGATGAGCGATGACCGCCTCGACGCCATCGGCCGCTACTGAGTCGCTATAATCTCTCGAATGTCAGTTCAGAAATCGCCCGATCGACGCGGGGGCGTCGATAACAGCGAAATCGAGTGGGAGCAGGATTTGCGCCCATTCACGCGTCTGCCGCGTGAACCGCGCCAGACCCCGCGCCAGGCGGTCCCGGCCTGGATCCCGGCCCTGGTCAGCGCCGCGTTCGTGCTGTTTCTGTGCGGCGCAGCCGCCTCCTTCGTCAACGATAATCGGCCCGCCAGGCTCAATCTGGCCCTGGGCCCAACGGCCACCTTCGTCATCGCCACGACCGCCCCGACCGAGCGCATTCCGCCAACCGCAACACCCTATGTGGCGCCCACCGATACACCCGTTCCGACGGCGCTTCCGGGCGCCCCGGCCACGCCGGGCGCGCCAAGTGTGCGTATCGGCGGCTACGTGCGCATCGTCGACACCGGGCCCAACGGCCTAAACTTCCGCAAAGAACCGTCTCGCACGTCGGAACGCATCCGCAGTCTCGCCGAGGGCAGCGTCTTTGAGGTCGTCGGCGGCCCCACCTCAGCGGATGGCCTGACCTGGTGGAAGCTCAAGGACGCGGATGGCAACGTAGGCTGGGGCGCGTCGGACTATCTCCAGCCCGCCGCCAAACCCTAAGGCGGCGTTCGTTCGTCGCACCCAGGCCTCGGCGATCTCTTGATCACCCGTCAGTAATTCTGAGCATGACATATTCATCGCAAACCACCCTGAGCTCCGGGCATTAGCCCGTGGAGGCCGGCGGCACCTAATCGAATCTGAGCCGTGCGAACTCCGCCGGACGCAGTCGAAGGGCGCGCCACTCGGGATGCTTCCGAGTGGGTTGATGCGCCCCATATCATGCCTGCCCTTTCTCCCAAAAGCGATGCATAACTGTTAAGCAACCATGCGCCTCGCCGTCGCCAAAGTCCTTCGACCTCCGACCAAATGATTCGCGGGGGAGCGAGGCCGCAGGCCTTTGTTGTATCAGCCGGCACGTTTTACGTGCCGGCG
>JBDSIP010000249.1:0-5353 GCA_039917915.1 Thermoflexales bacterium | reverse complement strand
TCTGCACCCCGACCGCAACCGCCGATCTGGCCGCCCAGCTCGCGCTGCTGATCGAGACCCGCGCCTGGGGGACCTATCACGCCACCAGCGCCGGCCGTTGCGCCTGGAGCGCATTCGCGGCCGAGATATTCCGCCTGGCCGCCGCGCGCGGGCTGATCGCCGCGGCGCCTGCAGTGACAGCCATCACCAGCGCCGAGTTTGGCGCGCTGGCCCGCCGGCCCGCCTATTCCGTTCTCGAGAATCGCGCTTTGGCGGATCTGGGCATTGAGCGCATGCGGCCATGGCAGGAAGCGCTGGCCGGGTATATTGCGTCTCTCTGAATGTCAAACGCCATTGAGTTCGAAAAGGTCTCCAAACGGTTTCGGATGGACCGTTCCCGCCCGCGCTCATTCCAGGAGGCACTGGTTGCTGCGTTCAGGCGCACGCCGGTGGTGCCCGGCGAGCACGAGTTCTGGGCCCTGAAGGACGTCAGCTTTGAGGTCCCACGCGGCGCGACCGTCGGGCTGATCGGTCCCAATGGGTCTGGGAAGAGCACATCGCTGAATCTGATCGCCAGGATCTTTGAAGCGACTTCGGGCGCGGTGCGGGTGGATGGCCGGGTGACGGCGTTGCTCGAGCTTGGCGCCGGCTTCCATCCCGAATTGTCCGGGCGCGACAACATTCATCTCAACGGCGCGCTGATGGGCCTGTCGCGGCGCGAGATCAGTCGCAAGGTCGAGGCCATCATCGATTTTTCCGAGGTCAGCAGCTTTATCGATGTGCCGGTCAAGCTGTACTCCAGCGGGATGTATGTCCGCCTGGGATTTTCAGCAGCGGTGCACCTCGACCCCGATATCCTGCTGGTCGATGAGGTCCTTGCGGTCGGCGACGCGGCATTTCAGCATAAGTGCATGACCCGCATCGGCGAATTGCGCCGATCCGGGGTCACCATCCTGCTTGTCTCGCACGACCTTGGCACGGTCCAGGCTCTATGCGAGCGGGCGGTCTGGTTCGATCACGGCCTGGTGCGCCAGGTCGGCAACTCGACCGATGTGGCGATGGCCTATCTCAATCGGGTGGCCGAGGATGAGGCGGCCAAGAGCGGAGACCCGCAGAGCCCGGCTCGGACGCTGGATGCCGGATCGAGACGCTGGGGGACCGGCGAGGTCGAGATTACGGACGTCGAGTTTCTTGACGCGTCGGGGGCTGTTCGCCGGGTGTTTCTGACCGGCGCCGAGATGAACATCCGGATTCGGTATCGGGCCGCAAAACGCGTCCTCGACCCGATTTTCGGCATGGCCATTCACTCCCAGCAGGGTGCCCACATTTGCGGGCCGAATACGATGTTCTCCGGCGCGCCCATCGAGTTTGTCGAGGGCGATGGCACGGTGACGTATCGGATCGAGCAACTTCCACTGCTCGAGGGCGGCTATGTCGTAACGGTTGCCAGTCACAACCGCGAAGACTCGAAGATGTACGCCTACCATGACCGCCTGTACCCATTTCAGGTTTATCCCGGCGCGACCCGTGAACGGTACGGCCTCGTGACCATGGGCGGCGCGTGGGCAATGCGTCCCGACGATGCCGAACCGGCCCACTAACCGACTTGCTGCTGAATGGACGCTAAAGTTGACCCAGGTTCGCCGCCCATTATGAGCTGGTTCTCACTTCCCGGCCGGCCATTTCGCGCGGCGACCTATGCTGGTTTCGCCTTGTTCATTCTGGGTATGGCGGTGGCCACCGCCAACATCCACCCGTTTGACAGCGACGCGGTGGCGAATCTCGTCGCGGTCCGAAGTATCGTGCCCGACGGGACGCTCTATCTTCCTGCTCACAGCAACGCGATCAAGACGCCGATCTATCTGCTGGCGCACGTCCTGTTCGGCTACTCCAGCGACGCCATTGTCTTTGCCGACATCGCGAGCACGGCCGGTTTTTTTGCGCTCGCATTCGCGTGCGTGATGGTCTGGACGCGCGGATCACCCCGCCCGCATACAGTTGCCATTCCGCTTGCGTATCTGGCGTGTCTCTCGCCCCACTTTATCTGGCTATTCGTGAACCCCGGCAACCGGAATCTTGATATCGGCCTCTCACTTGCCTGGCTCGCCATCATCCTCACCAGCCGGCTTCGGCGCGGGTGTGCCCTATTGTCGATTGCACTGACAGCGCTTCTGGTCATCAACGACCCGTGGTTTGTGACGACGTTCGCGCTTCCGGCGGCTGCGGTCCTCTTTCTGGTTGCCGCGAACTCAACGAGCGCCGCTCCTGTTCGATCAAGGTGGGCGCCGCCTGTGATCCTGGCCCTGGGTGTCGCGCTGGGATTTGCGCTTAGGTCGTCGATCAACGCGACAGGGATTGTGAAGTTCGCCGGATCGGAAACGGATTATATGGTGGTGGCGGCAGACCGGCTTGGGTTCAACATCGGGCTTGCTATGGATGCGCTGTTGAGATACTTCAATGCTTGGGTTTTCGGCCAGCCTCTGCTGGGGGAGGAGACCCTTAAGGGCATGGCGAACCTGGCAGTGGTTAGTCTGGGCATCGCGGGCCTCATTTCGGGCGCGCGAGCCGCGGATGAACGCCTCCGCAAGATCAGCCTCTGGGGACTCATCGCCCTAGCGATCAGCATGTTGCTCTATGTTTTTACCAGCGCTGCCGTCGATGCCAGCACTGCGAGGTATCTCATCATCGCGCCGATCATGACGTCCATCGGTCTTGCGATTGGCTTGACGCAGTGGCGAAACAGAGGCTTGCGGCTCCAACTAGGAATCCTCGGCCTCATAGGCGCATGCCTGGTCGCGAACCTATTCGCGGTGAGTGATGCCATCGGGCAATGGCGAACCCCTAATCGATTTGAGAGCCAGCAAATCGTTCTGGACGCGCTCAAAACATCGGGAATGCGGGATGGGTATTCTGACTACTGGAACGGCCTGAGCTACACCTATCACTCCGCAGATGCGGTTCGCATTCGCGCTCTCATCTGCGATGGGCAGCGGGTGATCCCCTTCAACTGGCTGTCTCAGAGCAGGTGGTACGCGCCCGATCCCGAGCGTCGGCCGACATTCATGTTGTTGACATTTCCAGAGCAAGCTACGCTCGCTAAATGCGGCCGCGCGGGGTTGCTCAACCAGTTTGGCGCTTCGCGAAGCATGTTCATTGACAAGGGCAATACCCATATCGCTGAGATCCTGATCTGGGACTACGACATCGCGGCGCGGCTGCCCTGACTCCTGACGTCGCGCCGGAGCGCGCCGCGATCAGGCAAACAGCGAGCGATTAGCGCTAACCCAATCCCACAACTGCTGGATTCCTTCCTTGAGGCCGATCCGCGGGTGCCAGCCCAGCATGGTGGCTGCTTTGGCGCTGTCCATCACGCACACCAATTGGTCACCGGGGCGCCAGCCGCTATGCCGTACCTCTATTGGCCCGCCCTTCAGCGCTTCGAGCATGGGGCCGCACTCGGTCCAGATCGACATCGTGTTGGCCGCGCCGCCGCCCATGTTGAATACCTCGCCGGACACTGTGTCGATGCGCTCCCAGGCCAGTTCGTACGCTCGTATCAGATCGCCGACATGCAGCATGTCGCGGACCTGTTTCCCGTCGCCAAAGATGCTGATCGGGCGACTCGTGACGGCGGCAATGACGAAATGGGCCAGCCAGCCCTGATCCTCAACACCGAATTGGCGCGGCCCATAGATGGCGCTCTGGCGGAAGACGACGGTCTTCAATCCATAGATGCGCGAGTAGTCTCGCGCATACTGATCACCGGCGCCCTTTGAACAGCCATACGGCGAATGGAAATCCAACGGTTGCCGCTCCGTCACCCCGTTGGGCAGGTCGCGATACACATAGCGTTCGCCGGCGGGGACGACGGGAACGTCCTCCATCCCGCCGTAGACCTTGTTTGTCGAAGCGTAAAACACCGCCGGTGGCTGCTCCTGCAAACGCGCCGCCTCAAGGACATTGAAGGTGCCCAGCGCATTAATCTCGAAGTCTTCACGCGGGTTCTTGACCGATGTCGTGACCGCCACCTGAGCGGCAAGGTGGACAATCAGGTCTGGCCGGGCTTCGGTCACCGCGTCACTCAACACGTCGAAATTGCGCGTGTCGCCCTGAATGAAGCGGAAATCGGCGCCATTGCCGCGAGGCGCCCTGTGTCGAAGCCATTCCAGGTTATGCTCAGTGCGCGGACGCGACATATTGTCATAGAGCGTCACACTGCGGCCCTTGGCAAGGTGATGGGCTGCCATGTTGCATCCAATGAATCCAGCGCCTCCGGTGATGAAAATACGCAATTTGAATCTCCTGTCGCTTCGAGACATCAGGCTGGAGCCCATAACATCAAGCATACCTGAGTCGGGGTCGGAGCGGCATGAGCCGTCATGTAACATTACCAAATGCGCCAGATCTCGCTTTCGGCAGAGCCCGCCCGAATCGCGCTGTTTGCGGGCTACGCAGTCTTTATCGTGGCGCTGGGTATCGCGACCGCCAATATCGACCCATTCAACAGCGATACGGTCGCGAATCTGATTGCGGTCACAAGCATCGATCCCAATGGCACTTTGTATGTGGTCGCGCATAGCAACGTCTTGAAGGCGCCGCTCTACCTATTGTCGATGGCGCTGTTCGGCCGCTCGCAAAATGCACTGGCGTTCATCGACACGCTGAGCACGATCGGCTTCAACGCGCTTATCTTCGTATGCCTTATGGTGTGGACGAAGGATTTTGCCCGTCGGCATCTCGCGGCGCTGCCGCTTGCCTATCTGGCGTGTTTGTCGCCGTTATACTTGACCCTGACGGTGAGCGCTGCCCAGCGCAATCTCGACATCGGCGTTTCTTTTGTCTGGCTGGCGCTCATCCTGGGAGACACCTGGAAGTTGCGGTATCGCCTGCTGGGGATTCCGCTGGCGGCCATTCTGGTGATTAACGATCCGTGGTTTGTGACCACGTTTGCCTTTCCAGCCATCATGGTGGCGCTTTTGGTGAGGATGGCGCCGACAACGCGCGGCTTCCTGACATCCAGAGTCACGTCTGTGGCGATTGCGGTTGCTGGTGTCACCCTTGGCTTTGCGATACGGACAGGGATTGAGGCAACCGGGCTGGCGCAGTTTGTTGCCTCCGAATCGGAGTACCGCGTAGTGACCGCCCAACGGCTTGGGTTTAATCTCGGGTTGACGGCCGAAGTCTTGCTGCGCTACTTCAACGCCTGGGTGTTTGAACAACCCCTTGTGAGCGTGGCCGTCTTTCGCGGTTTCGCGAATCTGGCGCTGGTCGGGATTGGCATTGCCGGCCTGTTTGCGGGCGCGCGCGCCGCCGACAGATTGATCCGCCGGGTCAGTGTCTTCGCCCTTATTGCGATCGCGACAAATCTATGCCT
>JBDSIP010000248.1:0-4887 GCA_039917915.1 Thermoflexales bacterium | reverse complement strand
GTGGCATTGCCGCAGGCGCGCGCCCATTCGATGAAAGTGTCATCCTTCGCCCCCAGCTTTGCGACTGCTGCGCATAAACCTGGGAACTGATCACGAGGAAAGACGATACCGCGCAGTTCAGTGGATGAGCGGGGCTCGCCTTGGCGATCCTTGCGGAGTAGGTTTTCGCGACGCCATGCTGGCCAAACTGAATTCGACTCGTGCTCACGCTGCAACGCCACGCAAAGACCAAGGAGCTTTGGCGTCCGCTGCGGCTTGGTCTCGAATTGAATATTGTGGAGGTCGGCAACTGCCTCGAGAGACATCTGGACCGCATCGCCGACCGGGATGATCTTGTCGGGGCCGTCGGGATGACTGCCATCGATCACCAAGTCGAGCTGCTGGGCGTCCAAATAACTACAGACGGTCTTTGGCCTTTTCGAAAGGAGAAAGTGGTAGGCATTCGCCGCCATGGCCTTGGTGCCACCGGTGTAATGAAGTCCGATGGTGTCTGACTCAGGGATGGAGCCCGCCTGCTCTTCGTTGCCAACCAACTGGGTTAGGGCAGCCCGGACGGTCTCGGGCCGGGACTCTTCAACGGTGTCGCGGATGTCGATATCGGCCTGGTCGGAGCGCAGAGCCACCGCGATGCGCTCGGCTATGCCGGCTGTGGGGCGGGTGCACAATAAATGAATCTTCGTCCGCGCCCTCGCCAGCAACTTGGCCGCAACATAGTTCGGTAACGGATTGGACCCCACCAGGAGAATCAGGTGGTCTGTCCGGTACGGCTCGAGCCGTTTCTCAATCTCTTGGTTCATCATCAACTCCCGCGCGAAAGACTACGCGATATCACGCCCCCCCGCCTCCCTCATCCTCAGGGGACTTTGTCCCCCGTTCGTCTGATGTATTCCGCCCAGTCGGCAATAGCATGCGAGGCGATATGTCCTCATCCCCATTCCTCCGCCGGCAGACCCGCGAAACGCTCGCGCAGATCGTGATGGGTGAGCCGGGCCTGCGGGTCTTCGCCCCAGGCTTCCCGGCACAGGTCGTAGATTTTGCTCGTATAGGTGCTGAGGGTCGAAATCCTCACTCCCAGCTTCTTGGCGGCTTCGGCGTTCGTCCGGGCGCCTTCGGCGAACGCCCGCAGCGCATCCTGCTCCCGCGCCGTCAGGCCCGCCAACACCCGCCGGCAGCGAAACTTGTGCTCGTCCGAGAGCTGGCGCTGGCCGGCCGAGATGACGTCCTGGGGTGTCGCAAAGGCCAGGCGCCTCAGGATCGGGGCCAATCCCCCCAGCGGCAGCAACGGCACCCGCACCAGCCGGACCTGCCCGGCGGGCGCGTGCAGGATTGCGCCCTCGCCGGCTTTCTCGCGCAGGTCATCCGGGGTATAGATGTGCCAGCACTCATCGCCGCCCCCCAGCATCAGCGAGGCCGCCGACAGGGTCTGCAGGCCGATCAGCCGCGGCCCGCCGGTGACGCATACGTGCGCGGCGCAACCGTCCCCCTTCAGCCGGGCGATCAGGCCGTGCACGGTCATCCAGATCGCGTCGGCGGCGGCGGGATCGTCGATCCGCTCGATGGGCGGGCCGTAAACGGGATATCCGGAAGGCGCCGCCACCGAGCGCACCGGCTTGACCGGGTGCGACTCGAAGGAGATCCCCGCCTTCCCATAGTGAGTGGCGATGTCCTTGCGCAGGGTGTCGATCGCACGTTTGACCCGGACATTGGCCGCCGAAAGATGAACCACGTGCAGGCGCGAGACCCGCACGCCGGCGGCCAGCAGCGCATCCAGCGCGAAGGTGGCGACCTGAGGCTTGCCGCCGATGGTCGAGATCAGGGCGACCGGCGATCGGGCGGCGCGGGATGTCGGCATATGGCTCAATGCGTCCGCCCGCTAATCGTGTTCATGAGGCAGCCATGTATATTGCCCACGTTCAAATGAATCCCTTCCCGTCAGTCATTCTATGCGGATCGCCTCACGTTGGCAAGTCAACCCTTGCCTGCGCTCTGACCCGCGCCCTGCGCGAAACGGAAATTGCCCACTACGTGCTGCGCGCCGCGCCGGATGGCGAAGGGGATTGGGCCTGCGATGCGCCTCCGGTCGTCGTGCGCCAAATCCGCCAGAAGTCCGCCTGGTCTGATTCGTGGGTGGATGCCATGTGCCATGACATTGCCCGGCGCCACCTGCCGCTGCTGGTGGACATGGGCGGGCGCCCGACCCCCGACCAGGAGCGCATCTTGGACCAATGCGGCCACGCCATCCTGCTGACCCGCGATCCGGCCGAGCACGCCGAATGGACGGCCGTCGCGGCCCGCCACAACCTGACCCTCCTGGCCGATCTTCGGAGCGACCTCAACGGCGCGGATGCCCTCGATCCGGCCAGCGACGCCAGTTGCCTACGCGGCGCGCTCTCGGTTCCGGCCCGGGGAGGCAGCCCTCGCGGCCCGGTGTTTGAGGCGCTGGTCCCGCGCCTCGCTGCCCTCTTCCAGTTCCACGAGGCGGATCTGCTCAAGCAACACCTCGCCGCGGCGCCCTGGCCTGATGGGCACGTGCGGCTCGTCAATGTGGATGCCTTGAAGCGCTCCTTTGGCGCCGGGCGTCCGCGGCCGGAGTTCAGGCCGGAGGACATTCCGCTGATCCTGGCCGGAATTCCGGCCGGTGCGCCAATTGCGCTGTATGGCCGGTTGTGGGGCCCGCTCGCGCTGGCGCTATCCGTCCATGCGGACGTGCGCTGGCTGTTCGCGCCAAATCTGGGATGGGTAGCGCCGGCGTCGACCCGGCCCGAGGCTAGCCCTCGCCTTGCGAACGAATGGCTGGTCCTCGATCTGGTCAATCGGGGCGCTGGGCGCGCCATGCTCAACGTAACGCTTCGCGATCCGTATCTGCCCTACGAGGCCCTCAGGCAGGTGGCGATTCCCAGCCTCGCGGCCGGCACCGAACTCGAGATCAGCGGCAAGATACCCATGTGGCTGCTGTGCGGTCTGGGCGCCGCATACCGCCATTGCCAGTCGGTGAGCGTGTTTGATCCCAGGGCCGCCCGCGTGTCGCCCTCCAACGATGATCATTGACCCATTTGCCGGAACCGCTTCGGTGCGGACCGTCACGGAGTGAATACCGATGAACGAATTCAAGAGCGCTCCGCGCTCCGGGGCGGAGATGCCACCGCCGGGTCTGGCCATCGGCATCGATCTCGGGACGACCAATTCGCTGATCGCCGTCGTGCGCGGCACGCCCCCGGCCGACCGCCTGCTCCCGGCTGCGGGGCCGGGTCAGTACATTCCGGACGGGCCGGCCCGCCTGACCGCTGAACTGCTCCAGTTGCCGCAACCCGAGCTCGATGGCGCCGTCGCCGAACACACCCTCTTTCCCTCGGTCGTCTTCCAGCCCGAGTTTGGTCCGCGCCTGGTTGGAATGGGCGCCCGTGAAGCCAAATTCACCCAGCGGAAGGGCAGGCGCGTGTTCTATTCGGTCAAGCGTGACATGGGCAAGAATTGTGATCCGTGTGATCCCGCCGCCATCACACCGGAACTCGACACCCCGGTCAAGGTCACGGCTGTCATTCTTCGGGCGATGCGAGATGCGGCCGAGCAGAAACTTGGGCTCTCGCTGGCGAACGTTCCAACGGTCATCACCATTCCGGCTTCATTCCAGTCCGCCCAAAGGCGGGATACCCTGCATGCCGCGATCAGCGCGGGCTTTTCCGTGGACGAGCATTGCCTGTTCGACGAGCCAAACGCCGCGTTGCTCGCCTACATCACCCGCCCGCGCATCACCTCGCGCTGGGATGCCGAAGAGACTGTCCTCGTCTTTGACTTTGGCGGCGGCACCTGCGACATCAGCATCATCGACGTGACACGCTCGCCAGTCAACGGAACCGTCACCCTGAAAAACGTTGGGGTGTCGCGCTATGAGGCGCTCGGTGGCGACGACATCGACCGGCATCTGGCGCATTCGCTCCTTGCCGCCGCCTTCTACAGGGCATCAGGGAAACCCGAGCGCGAGTGGGGTTCAGGCGAGCGGCGTCAATCGATCTACAGCCAGCTCTACAAGATCGCCGAGTTGCTCAAAATACGGCTGTGTGAGGAGCTCGAGAAGCTGACTTCAGCCCGGCCCGGCTGGACGCCGCCCGATTTCGCAGCGTTGTCGGTGGCGCTCCCCACCCAGACCATCCGGACCAGCGCCGGACCGATCCAGATCGAGATGCCGACTCTGACCGGGGCCGAGTTTATCCAGGTGATGGCGCCCTTCCTGGATGAGCGATCCTCCGGTGACACCGAAGGAGAACACTATCGGTTGACATCCATCTTTACCCCTATCCGCGACGCGTTGGACAAATCCAGGCTCAAGCCAGTCGATATCACCCGGGTGCTCCTCGCGGGCGGAAGTTCGCGCAATCCTCTTGTTGAGCGGGCCCTGCAGGCGTTTTTCAAAGGCGGCACTGTCGACCGGCCCGACGGTTTGGAATTCCTCGTGGCGGAGGGGGCCGCCCTGCAGGCCCATCTCAAGTTCGTGCGGAAGCTGGATGTGCTCCTTCCGATCGCCGGCGACACGATCGGTTTGCTCACCGAGGGCGGCAAGTTCGAGCCTCTGATCCGGGCCGGCTCGTCCATTCCCTTTCCCGCCGAGGGCTCGCTGGACTACCGCCAGTTCCGGGTCCCGCGCGAGGGAATGACCCATGTTGATCTGGTGCTGTGCGCGGGCTCGGCCAGCCGGCCGATCCACACCGTGCAACTGCGCTTCAGCAAGGCGGTGCCGCAGGGCGCGGTCGTGCGCCTGAAGGTCCGTTTCGACGATGCGAAGATCTTCCGGCTCGAGGCCGATCTCCCTGATCAGCCGGGCATTCGCATCGCTGAAAACATCAGCAATCCGCTGGCGCTTCTGCCTCAGACCGCTGAGGAGCGGCGCCG
>JBDSIP010000247.1:0-6116 GCA_039917915.1 Thermoflexales bacterium | reverse complement strand
CGGCACGACCGCCCAAATGCCCATGCTGGGATCCGTGTTTGGCCTTGCGCCGGTCACTTTCTCGGTCGAAGCCAGCGCCGAACCCGCCTATGGAATTGCCGTGGAGGGTCAATAGCCGTGGATCGCCCGGTTCGGCCAAAGCCCAACGCGTCGCCGCCCACGCCGCCGGGCGCGACGCTCGCCTGGCGCAGACGGCCGGTTGCTGGATTCCGAACATCGGACTATCAGCGACCGTTGCTCAAGCGATTGACGCCTCTCTCGAAACTCTTGATTTTTCTTGTCTTTTTGGGTTTGGCGGCCACAACTTACCTGATCGTGAACAGTGTGGTGTCCAACAAAACCAACGATGAGTCGTTGTCGGAGCGGCTTGCGCGCGCAACGCTGGTCGGCACGCCTACCCTGGCGCAGCCAGTGGTCATTGTGCCCGCAACCGGGGAGGGTGTGGCTTCAGCGGCGGCGCCAACGGTGACTGCGGTGCCTCAGCCTGCCATCACGGCGGCGCCGGTTGAGGTCACGATTAAGCTGGCCACTGCGCAGCCAGCCTTCATCCCGCCGCCTACACCCACCGTCGACCCGCTTGGGGCAGCCTGGCAGAATCAAATGCTGCGGCAGGCAGATGGCACATTGATGGCGCCCGAACTTGTGGTCACACAGGCGAGGATCGAGGCGGGCGCCTTCTATGCCTTGCTGCGTGATCTTCCGCTCGACCAGTATCTGGCCAGGCGGGATTCGATCTTCGCGGAGCACTTTGCAGGAGCGGCGCTGCAGGGAATATTGCGGATAGAGAAAGCGCGCAAGCAGTATTCGATGAACCGGAGCGGACAGGTCGAAATACGGATTCGCGACTTTTCCGCCAACGGCCTGTCGGCGACCGCATTGATCAGTTCGCGCGGCTGGACCAACGATGTATACGACATAAGCACAGGCGCCTTGATCGAGAAAGGGCGCAGGGATAAGGACACCCTCACGGTGTCGCGGATCATGTTCGAGCGGATGAGCGGGCGCTGGAAGTTCGCGATCATCAACCAGGTAGTCGAGGTAAACAGCCCATGAAAGCCGAGTTTTCCAATCAACGTGCCGCGCTTCAAACCCTCTCGCGAGTGCTGGTGGTATTCGCAGTAGTCGTCGTGACGCTCGCAGGAACAACGGACCTGCAACGGGCACGCGGCGCTCTATCCTGGGGGACGCTGCCCGGGACCGTGCTAGGCGGCACCGGCAGCGGAACGCCTGTACCCGTCGGCACGACAAGCGGTGAAGGCGGGTTGCCGCAGTCAGGCAAAGGCTGCGTGAAAGGCTTTGGCTATTGGAAGAACCATGTCGAAGCGTGGCCCGTCACCACATTGACGGTTGGCGGCATCGTCTACAACCAGGCCCAGCTTTTGGCCATCATGAACAATCCGTCCGCGGACAAGTCCTATGGTGTTGCCAGGCAACTCATTGCGGTCATGTTGAATGTTGCCAATGGCATGCGCGATGCAGAATCTGACGCGGCCGTCGTGGCCGCCAATGACTGGCTCGTCGCGCATCCGCTCGGTTCGAACCCCGGCAACGACGCTGGATTCTCCTCGATCCTGGTGAGCTTCAATACCGGCGCGACGGGTCAGATCGCGTGTGACGATACCGGCATACCCGTCACATTTACCTACCAGTGCCAGGTTGAGACCAACCAGAGCAACAATCGTTGCGCGGAAGGTTTCTACAGCACCCGCTACGTGTGGGATGGAAAGAAGTGGAGAGAGGACAACAATTCGAAAGTGTGCCTGACCCAGGCGCAGTGCCAGACGCCAGTTTCAAACAATCTGCGCAGCGCCTTGCCTTGCGATCCATTCGTGACCGCCGATGGACTGTCAATGATTTGCGTGCCGCGCTATGGCGTGCTGACTGCGCGCGTAAGCGCGAACGTTCAGACCACATGCCCGATCAACGAAGTGCTTCGCGCGCCATACCCGCGCGCGCTGGTCAACGCGGAAACGAACTACTTCCTTCAACCGGCCCTGTATAACAACGTGACCGGCTATGACACGGCGCCGCAGAGCCCTGATAATCTCAACGCCCTTGTTGATGCTCAGGGCGACCCTACCGAAGCTGGTTACGCTGCGGCCGTATGGCGAAACTTCGTGCTCACCGTGCGCAGCCGGAGATTCGCCGGCGGCGAGAACTGGTTCAACCAGCCCGCGAGCCTTCCCGGATGGACCTTTTGGGACAGGTCGTGGAACAACGGGCCGGACCCCAGAACACAACAGGGCGCCGTCGCCAAATACACCTACGCCACATCCAGCGCGGGCCTGACAAGTGTATTTGGGCGGGGCTATGACCAGATCAGCCGGTCGCCCGCGAACACTTATGCCTTGCCCGCCTACCAGGTTGATATCGAGACCAGTTGCGCCCATGAGTGGAAGGGCTATGCCGAACTCGCTCAGCGTACCTGGACGAAGACCGGCGCTTGCGTCGCGGGTACTCCACTGCCAAATCCGCCCGGGGGCTGGTGGCATCCGGAGGGAACCTCTGGCGAAGGTTGCGCGGCCGGGTCTTATGCGACGGGTCATTACACCTTCTACTGGGCGCCCTTCGCAACGACGTGGTCGGGAATCGACATGCGTCTGACCGGGCGCGCTACCAGTTACGACCTGCAGAACAGCGCGCGAGGCGGTGGACAAGTGAATGGCACCTACTACTGGGACGATAATGGCGGCATCTGGGTGCCTGTGGTGGAAGTGCAGTCGGTGCTTCGCGAAGCATGCGTGGCAGCCGGCACATGCGCGCCCCCCGTCGCCGAACCAGGATCGCTGACACCGTGACGACGTCGTCCACCCTCGGGGCGCAGGCGCTCGCGAGCCCGGCGCCATGGAGCGGTCCGGGCCTTGTGCGACCTGCCACCCGACGCGACCGGGCCCCCGTGCGCCGAATTGAGCGCGCCTGTCTTGGCGGGGCGTCCTGGTTGTTTGGTCTGTGGCACCGCACAGGCTGGACAGACACGTGGACGCTCGTCGCTGAACGGGATGGGGATGCGGTGGGTTACCTGATCGCATATCCGATGTTATGGCGGGGCGCTTTGGAAATGTATGTGGGCGGCATGGGCGTCCTTCCCGTATACCGCCACAACGGATACGCGTCCCGGCTGCTGCGATTCACCCTTGATGCCCATCCGCGACTGTGGCTGCATGTCCGCGCCAGCAACACCGCCGCGATTGCGCTGTATCGAAAGAGCGGGATGATCGACGCCGGCCGAATCTCGGGTTTCTACGTAAATGGCGACATAGCCGTGGTAATGGCCACCGCCAAAATGACCCTATGAAACACCACGCCGTTCGGAAACCACGTCCCGATATTGTCGGCCTGGCCATCAGTTCTATTCTTGGCGCGGCAATGGCCATGCTTTTGATCGCGCATCCCGCGACCGCCGAGACGATCCCCGGCGTGACCAACCTGAAAGTCGTCATGATCCTGGACCAGTCCGGCTCGATGCAGGCCAATGATCCGCCCGTGCTGGCAGCCAATGGTTTGATGCAGAATCCCGGATGGCGTTTTGCGGCGACCAACCTGCTGGCCGAGTGGCTCGGCATCGATCAGACCGGCGCCCGGCATCAGATGTCGGTTGTGATGTTTGGCACCGACGCGAAAGTGGTCTTCCCGCTGCAGGATATCCAAACTCAGGATTCTCGGGCTGCGCTGAAAAAGGCGCTCGTTGACAGCAACAAGAACATGGGCGCGACGGATGTCCTGAAAGCGCTTCGCCTGGCGCGGGCGGAACTCGACAAGGGGCGCAGCGATCCAAGTATCAAGCGCGCGATCATCTTCGTGTCGGATGGCGTATGCCAGCCGGCGGATCCCAACGACATTGCCCGGACGGTCGAGTGCAATCGGCAGGTGCGCGAGCTCGCCCAACGCGAATACGCGGACGGCCTGTATCCGATATTCACCATTGCGCTGACGTCCGACGCTACCAAGGGTGATCCGGCCAGCACCATCTACAAGAACTTGTGGCAGGAGATCGCCGTGACAAGCGGCGGTGATTACTTTGAGCCAGCCAAAGCCGGACAGGAGTTGATGGACGCGATCGTGCGCATTCAGCAACGGTTGTTTGGCCTGCCTGCCCAGAGCCCGCCGCCGCCCGTCAAAGCGCCCACGAGCGTCTCGTTCGACGTGCCGGCGAATCTGGCGCAAGTCGCTTTCAGCGTCATCAAATTCGCCCCCGGCATCAGTGTCACCCTCGCCCGACCCGGCGGAAAGGTGGCCATTGCCGGCGAGACCGGAATCGCGTATTCCCGATCGGACCTGACCGAGAGCTACAACGCAGCCCAACCTGCATCAGGGCGGTGGACAGTGCAGTTGACCGGCCAGGGGCAGGCGAGTGTCGTGATGGTGCCCTTTGTCAAGACCGTCTCTGTTATTGACCGGCTCTCCCCTCGCGCCACGCACCCGCAGGGCAAACCGATGGAGATCCGCGTGCGCGTGCTTGACAGCAACCAGACGCCGACGCTGCTATCTGATTTGGAGGTTGTGGTCCGGATGCCGGATGGGATCGAAACGCGTGTTGCTCTGGTGCCGGACGGCGCGGCGTACGCAGGCGTCTTCCTGAACACGAGCCAAGTTGGCACGTATGAGCTGGGATATGGCACCGCGCTTGGCGCGCAGAGGCTGGCGACCCAGCAGGTAAGCGTGTTGGCCGCGCCATGGCTGCAAGTGACCGAGCCGCGGCCCGACCGCAACTATCCGAGCAATCAACCCGTCCCGATTCGAGTGTTGGTGATGGCAGATACGCGTCCAGTCGGCGAACTGAAATCGGGCGAGCGGCTGGAGGTTCTTGCGCGACTTCTGAACGCCAATGGCCAGGTGGTCGATTCGCAGGTGGCCCGGGCGGATCTGGGGGGGGTCTTCAGCAGCACACTATCAAACAGCGGCAGCGGTCGATACACAGCCCAGGCCCAGTTGAGTTACGTTTCGCCGGGCGGCGAGCGCTTCGAGGATGTTGCGGAGCTTCCCTTTACCGTAAGAGGTATTGCCGACGTGGTCGGCGGCCCCGTTCCAGGCACACCGGTTCCGGCGTCTACGCCTCAATCTGGCATCTCGATCCTGGGTGTGATCCTGGCGCCGTCGGCTGTCGTTGGCGGCATCGCGGCCCTTGGCTTTTTCTTTCTTGTCAGCCTGGCGCTGATGGCGTCCGCACTTGGCGGGATGCGGCGGACAAATCGCCTGTCGCTGGCCGAACAAGAGGTTATGCTTCGGAGTCAGCGTGGCCATGAAGCAAACCTCGGTTTACAACCGTCCGAAGGGTGGCAGCGTATCGCATCCCAGCTCGTGGCGGATGCGTTGAACGAGCCCATGGCCATCAACGGCGAGGCGGGCTTCCTGGATGTCGTCGCTCAGCCGTATCTCAAGTTCACTCTGCTGACGCGCGATGGCATCGCGCACGGCGGCCGCGAAATCATTTTCACCACCAATCCCGGGCTTATGAAGCGGGTCAAGCTGATTCAGCATGGCGACAGAATTATTGACCTGACCCGCCGGTCCGCTTCCGCGCACGCGGACGCGGGTTTGCTGTGGCGGGCGGCCCTCAACCAACGTGGTCATGAGAGCGTTGTGCCGCCAACATCGGCGCACTGGTACGTCGTGGCGCGCGCGGCAACGCGCTACAGCAGTCGCCGAGGTCTGCCGGGCAGCCTCGATCCGCGAGCGCGGCGGCCAAAGGCGCCGCAGGTAAACCATTCATGATGTTGGATTTTGCGGCCCTGTCGCTCGCGGGCATGGCCGGATACGGGATTGTGTTCTACCTGGCGCACCAATACGGGTTGCGGATGGGTTGGAAACCGCCCGATGAAACGCCGGCGACGAAGCGAATATCGCGCCGCGCTTTCGGGATCGCGCTGGGCGGCCTCGCCGTGCTCTTGTGCGCCGGATTCGCGGTGACATTCATCGGCAATTGGCCCGGGCGCGTTCTGGCGATGGCCCAGGCTGTGCTGCTGGCATCTGCCGGCGCCAGCGACCTGCATCGCTTTCAATTGCCGCTGCCGGTCACGATGGCGGGCATCATCCTGGCAGTCGTGTCGTGGCAGGTAGTCGGCATGCCCGTGATATTCGTTTTGTTCGGGGTGTTCTGGGCCGCCGTCATCATCGCC
>JBDSIP010000246.1:0-4319 GCA_039917915.1 Thermoflexales bacterium | reverse complement strand
CGCGCGATCGAGCGGGGGACAACCGGTGCCACTCGCTTGCGCGCGCGCACGCGTGCGTGCAACGCCGCCGTCCACGCTTCATCGTCGTAGTCCTGTGTCTCGTGGGCCCGGCGGTGATCGCCCGTCACCAGAAAGAATACCTGCGCATGCCGCCGGCGTGATTGCGCCTCCAACGCATCGATCATAACCGGCACTTTCCTGAGTGCTTCCCAGATTTAGTCTCCAGCCCTTGCGATATTTCGCAAAACCACTAGAATGTACTCACAAGTGGGAGAAAGTGGGAGAAAGTGGGAGAACGGTACATAACCATGTTACTCGGACAAACGCAACATGCGATCGATGGGAAAGGGCGGCTGATGATGCCGGCGCGCTTCCGAGCGTCGTTTGCCGAGGGGCTCGTTTTGACGGCGATCAAGGAAAACTGCGTGCTGGTTTATCCGGTTGCGGCCTTTGAAACGCTGGCCACAAAGGTGAGGACCCTCCCCCAATTTCAGCGCGAGGCGTCGATGCTTCAGGCCCTGATGTTCTCCAATGCTGAGAGCGTCGCCCTCGACGGGCAAGGGCGGGTGCTCATCCCCCAGCGCCTGCTCGCGCACGCATCGATCACCGGTCCGGCCCTGGTGGTCGGCGCTTATGACCACCTTGAGCTTTGGACTCCCGAAGCGTGGCTCGCCCGGACGGCGGAACTGGCTGTCCTGGCTAAACAGGAAGACGTGTGGTCGCGTCTGGGCATCTAGTACCGGACCGCGGCGGCCAACGCAGATTAACTCGAACCATGACCCATTCGCCAGTGCTCTTTCAGGAGGTAATGGACGCGCTTCAGCCGCGGGCGGGCGGGCGCTACCTCGATGTGACAGCGGGTGGGGGAGGCCATGCGGCCGGGGTATTGGAGCGCAGCGGCCCGGATGGCCGGCTGATGGCCACCGATGCGGATCCGCGGGCCGTCGAGCGGGTGACTGAACGCCTTCGCCCCTTCGGCGGGCGAGCCGTCGTTGCCCGCGGTTGGATCGACGAGGCGGCGGCCCTGGCCGCCACAGCTGGGATGACGCCGTTGGACGGAATCCTGGCCGATCTGGGCCTAAGCTCGTTTCAGCTCGATGAGGCGGCGCGCGGGTTTGCTTTCATGCGCGAGGGGCCGCTCGATATGCGCTTCTCGGCTGGCGATGGGCCGGAGCCATCCGCCGCGCATCTGATCAATCGAGCGGACCTGGACGAATTGGTCGGATGGTTGCGCGAGTACGGCGAGATCGAAAACCCGCGGCGGGTGGCGGAGGCCATCCTTGGCGCCAGGCCCATCACGACGACCACGCAATTGCGGGATGTCGTCGCCAGTGTGGCCCGGGCCGGCCGCCGCCAACGCATTCACCCCGCAACGCTGGTCTTCCAGGCGTTGCGGATCGCAGTAAATGACGAATTGGGCCGGCTGCAACGCGCGTTGCCTGGCTTGATCGGGGCGCTGGCCCCGGGTGGGCGTCTTGCCGTCATTACGTTCCATTCCCTCGAAGACCGGGCGGTGAAGGTGGCCTTTCGCGAGGCAGCAATGGAACGCACGGCGATCCCTGGTTTCGGGGCGGATCAAGTTGTAAAGGCTGCGGCTGTTACGCCCGTAACGCATAAGCCGATCGAACCGACTAACGCCGAAATCGAAACGAACCCCAGGGCTCGCAGCGCGCATCTGCGGGTGGTGGAAAAGCGATGAAGGAAACTCTGCGACGCCTGTCCAACATGAGCGCGCGCCACTTTGTCGCGCTCGCGGTCTTCAGCCTGCTGGTGTGCCTTGGGCTGGCGTTTGCCAACCTCGCCATGGCCGCCCGCACCGAATCCTTGAATCGCGAGCTTGACCGACTTTACGCGAAGGGCACTGATCTCACCCGCGAGACAAATGAGTCGTGGACGTCGATCGGACGGGTTGCCTCGATCGACGAAATGGAGCGCCGCGCCCGTAAGGCCGGTTTTGGCCCTACCGACAAACTCGAATACCTGCAGGCCGCCGAACAAACACCGACTCCCGCAATCACCGCCACATTGACCCTAAAACAGCCATGACTTCCACAAATCCGCGCTACTATTCGAGCACGCTTGCGCAACCTGCTCTCTCCGGGCGGCGGGTAACCGTCGTTGGCATCGTCATCGGGCTGATCCTCATGTTGGTCGCCGCCCGAGGCGCCAACCTGCAAGTCGGCGGCAACGCCAAAGCGCTTGAAATAGCCGAAAATCAGCAAACAAACCTCGATGTCATGCTGGCCCCGCGTGGCCTGATCAGCGATCGGACCGGGACCGTGCTCGCAGTCAGTAACCTGGCCTGGAACGTGCGGATTAATCCCACCCGGGTCAACGGCACCCCGATTGTGACGGACACCGCAACGCTTGCGTCGGCTCTATCTGGCGCCACGGGTCGTCCGTATTTAAGGGTCAAGCAGGAAATGGACACCATCATCACGACCTGGACGCCGACGAAGACAAACGTGTCGACGCTGGTCGCAGCGGGTCTGTCGCCCTCCGAGACGTTCCGGCTCACCACAACGCTGACGGCGGCTAAGCGCTGTTGCCTGAACTTTGAATCCACCTGGGAGCGCGAATATCCTCAGGGCAGCCTGGCGGCGTCTGTCCTTGGCTACGTCAATCTCGTGCCAACCGGGTTGAGCGGAGTAGAAGATTTTTACGACAACGTGCTGCGGGCGACGCCAGGCAGAATCAAGGAGCGCGGTAACGACGTGATCGAGCTCCAGCAGGCGCGCCCGGGGGCTGATCTGACCCTCACCATCGACGCCAACTTGCAGCGATTCGTTGAGCGGCGCCTGGCTCAGGCGCTGAAGGATTACGACGCGAGTGGTGGAACCATCATCGTGATGGAGACCCGGACCGGCGCGATTCTATCGATGGCATCGTTGCCGACCTATGACCCTAACTCGGCTTTGGGGGCGGCCGCATCCCGGCAGGGCGAGCGCCGCCTGCGTAACCAGGCCGTGAGCGATCTCTATGACCCGGGCTCCACGATGAAGGCGGTAACCTGGGCCGCGGCCATCGACTCTGGCAAGGTCACTTCCCGGACCGTCTTCAACGATGCCGGCGTCTACCGCACCGACGGAATTCCGATCTATAACTCGCAAAACGGCCGCTACGGGGCGGTATCGTTGCTGGAGGTCTTCCAGCATTCGATCAACACGGTCACCGCTCAGGTCGCCCGGGAGTACATGGGCGCGGAAACCTTCTACACCTATATGCGCAAGTTTGGCATCGGCAGTCGCACGGCTGTGGACATGGGGGGCGAGGAACAGGGCCTCATGAACACACCTGATTCCCCGCGCTGGAGCCCGATCGTCCTCGTCACCAATTCGTATGGACAGGGTGTGTCGATGACACCAATTCAGGTGATTGGCGCCATCAATGGGGTGGCCAACGACGGCGCCGTTATGCAGCCGCACGTCGTCTCGAAGTATGTGCTGCCCGATGGACGGGTTCAAATCATTAACCCGGTCGTGAGAAACCAGGCCGTCAGCCCCGAGACGTCGCGTCAGGTTCGGGCCATCCTCGGAGAGGCAACCCGCACTGCATCGCCGGAGGCCTTGATCAAGGGCTACAGCGTTGCAGGCAAGACAGGCACCGCCGAGCAGCGCCCAAATGGCATTCCGGTGCCGCGACCGATCCACACCTATGCCGGTTTCTTCCCGGCCAGTAGGCCCCAGATCACGATCCTGGTCAAGCTCGACTATCCTAAGCCGGCCTTTGCGAAGGATACGACCATCCCAGTATTTCATGATGTCGCCGAGCGGGCGGCTCAGATGTTCAATATCGCGCCCGATATCGTAAAGTAGCCTCTCATGTCGAGCGGAGTCGGATCCATGCTCACCGTGTTGAGAATCGTCCGGGGTGTTGGCGGCCGTCCGTCAGCAAGCCTCGATCGCGTGCCCGTGCGAGGGGCCGTGGTGGATTCGCGCCTGGCAGTGGCGGGTGATCTCTTTGTTGCCATCAAAGGCGAGCGCAGTGACGGGCATGCCTATGTCGCCGATGCGTTCGCGCGCGGGGCCGTCGCCGCGCTCATTGAACGGGACATGGAGATTGCCGGGGCCACCCTCGTTGACGCGCGGGGCGGCGCGGTCACGCGCGACGCCGGGGTCCCTCCGTTTCTGATTCGGGTCGACAACACCATCGACGCGCTGCAATCCGCCGGCGCGGCCTGGCGCGCCCAGTTTTCGACTCGGGTTGTGGGCGTCACCGGCAGCCTGGGAAAGTCAACCACGAAGGAGCTCATCGCCCAGGTACTGGGCATCCGCTATCAGACCTTGAAGAACGCCGGCAATCAGAATAACGAGTTGGGT
>JBDSIP010000245.1:0-2654 GCA_039917915.1 Thermoflexales bacterium | reverse complement strand
AGACAGCAGGTGTCCCGTCAAAGGTCTCAATCTATCCCGGCCAGCCGCACGCCTTTGTCGGCAGTATCGAGGAGATCCGCAAAGGCGGCCCGTCGGGCCAGGCCTGGGCGGAGATCATGGCGTTTTTCAAGGCGACCTTGAAAGCCGACACGCCGCCCGTGCGTAACACCGCGCCCAGCCTGTTCGCCGACACCTTTGATTGGAGCTACTGGCTACAGGTAGCCTTGCTGCACGCCGGCCACGCGCACTAGAAGCCATCGTAAAAACATCCGGCGAGATCACAAACCTGGCGTTTCGCGCGGGGTTTGTGATCTCGCCCTTCACTTAGCCCTTCAATTGATGGATGACTTCTAAGGTCGGGGCAATCCGAGGCCGTCGAATAGCGCCTGATAGACCGTACTGCTGTCTTGCCAGTATGAGCGGTGCGGCCCGTCTGGACCGGGGGCGTAGGTCAAGTCGACCACGGCGCTGGCGCCGGCGTTTCGAGCATATAGGTCGAACCCGACGAACGCGCCCGTCGTGCCGAGCCTGGCGGGGCCGGCGGCGAAAGCCAGCAACGCTCCCGCCATTTCGGACCGGGCCTCGTCCGAGCGCAGCACTGGCAGGCCAAATAAGTCGTTTACATGCCTGAGCATGACCACCGGCGCGACCTTACTGACAGCGTCATAGTTTGCCAGAGGAGCGCCAAGCGTTGCCACCCCAAGCACGTCGAGGGGTGTCGGCGAGCCGACTTCCCGTGCCACGCGTTCCCCTTCAAGTCGCGGCGCCAAATTGGCGGCGATCACAGCTCCCCCGCTATGGCCGAGAAGCACGATGCCCTGGTCTGGCAGTAATGGATGGCGCGCCAGGTCGTCACGCACAAATTGATCAATCCTTTGGGTTTGTGACGCCCCGCTCGAGGCGTATTCTTGCGCAACTTGGCCCACCCCAATCGCCGTATTCGCCGCGCCGAGCGCTGCCCCAGTGATCGTATTGACGCCCCATGCGAACGCGCTGGTCAGCCAGTTGGCAGGTTGAAGGGAAGGCTGCCCAAACCGGGTGCCCTCCAATTGAGTGCCGTGCAGATTGGTATTGAATACCGGCGCGGTAACGACGACCTGGTCCGGGTCGCACCCATTCCGAATCAAATATGCACGCAGCTTCACCATGCTGTCGGAAGGGTTCAACGCGTCTTCTGGCGCGTCCGCGCGCCGGTTGTTGATGCCGTTGACGATATAGATGCGGGGTGGAATCGCCGCAGACACAAGACCGGCCATACCTGCGACAGCGGCGTCGATGGGAGCATCCGCCCGCGCGAACGCTTGCGCCCGCAACACTTCCGCGGCATCCGCCTCGGCTTGGCGGGCAATGGCCAGGATGCCCAGGGTCGCCCGCTGCGCCTGCGCCAGCGCGTCACCCAGGCGATGCAGCGACGGCAATACATCGGCGCGCAGCTCAACAAAAAAGGTAAGCGCGCCGGGCCCGATCCAATCGCCAGATTCCAGCCCCGAGACCGCAAGCGACAGAAGTTGGATCGTTTCACGGGTGGCGTTGGCCTCGCGGCCAAACAGGTGCGCGATCTGACGCAATTTCTCGTAGTCAGCTTTTATCTTCGATGCGGGCATGATGACGCTCACCGACTCAGACCGGTCATTCCTGCAGGATCATGTGGCGGCGCCCGTCCCGCGACAAGCCGGCGATCCGGGATATCAATCCGGAAACTGACGGGGACCGTTGGCGAGACCACGCTCCCTGCGCTAAGCGCGGGGAGCATGATCTCGCCCCTCATTTTTGGGATGACTTCTAGGCGGCTTTCGCGGCCTGAGTAAGATAACGGATGAAGTCTTCGACCATCGCCGTCAGCGTTTCCGGCCCAACAGTCTGAACGCGCACCGCCGTCGACTCCGAATCAACCCGATTCATCATCCAGGCGCGGCCTTCCTTGCCGAAGATCGATGCCCGGCGCCCGTCTTCGACCTGCCCATTGATCAAATGCGTGACGACAAACTGCCCATTGGTGTCGGGCGCCTGCAGCGCTTTGATCATGGCGTCACCGTTCAATCCATTTACCCCAAACGACTTGAGCGTTGCGGCGGCCTGTTCGCCTTTGCCCTCGGCGACCAGCCCCTTGACGGCGCCGATGATCGGACCTCCAATCGTGAACTCGACGTTGGCGGGCTGGCGGGCGGGATCGATGGCCAGCATTTCGGCAATCCGCTTAGCCAGGGCCGGGCGATCCGCGACCATGCCCAGGCGGAAGGTGCCGTCGGGCGCGGCAGCCAGTTCAACGACGGCTGGGCCGGCAAGATAGTGCAGGACAAGCTGGCGCTCGCTGCCTTTCCGCTCCCGAATTGTGAAAATGACGAACTCCGGCTCAGCGGCGACCGCAACAAGATATAGGAGCGCGTCATCCATGCGCAGACTGCCATTGGGTCCCGGCTTAAGCCATTGATGCTCCTTCAGAAGCTTGAGGCCGGCCATATACGTAGCGTCTTTGTCGACCTGTGACTCGGGAAAAAGCCTCGAATCCTCAACGCCTACGAGTCCGCGCGCGCGGACAGTGACCAAGAGATAGGCCAATTCGGCTGCTTCGAGCTTAGCGCCATCCATGATTCCTCCCGATGTCTACAACCAACGCCAATCATCCGCCGCGGGGGTTGCGCGACGGATATCAT
>JBDSIP010000244.1:0-4277 GCA_039917915.1 Thermoflexales bacterium | reverse complement strand
GTATCTCCTTCTCGTCTATTTTTTTTGCCCGGTCCGGCCCAAAGCCGATTGGCGACGACTCGGAAGCGAGGCGCCCTGGCTCCGCCACGGCGCATTGTTTCCGAGATGCCACCACCAGACAGGCGCTGAGTCTACGGTTTCCCGGCTCAGGTTCAAGCCCCCCGCGTTATGACTCGATCTTGACCTCGCTTGGATGGCGGTTTTGGCGCGTTCGAGAATCGGTGTTAACCACGGCAACTCTTGTCCGACTGAAAATTGTGAAAAGATGTACCGTCGGAAGGAACGCTATCCCGTATAATCGCGCCGCAAGCCAAGCCGCGAGGCCGTCAGTTGGGGAGGAGTCAGGGCAAAATCGGTGCCGACAAATCCGGGTCGGCGCGTGTTCGTGATCACGGTTCGGATGCGCCCTCGATGTCGCTCCCCGCAAAGACGGTTCTTGTCTGGCTCGGATCAATGAGTTCAGGAGGAGGAGATTACATGTCGAACAAACGTCTGGTTTCGTTGTTTAGTCTGACAGCGGCTGCATCGATGCTGCTGGCCGCCTGCGGGCAGGCGGCGCCGACCGCGGCGCCCCCCAAGCCGACCGAGGCGCCCAAACCCGTGGCCACAGCCGCCCCCGCCCAGCCCACGGCCGTTCCCAAGCCTGCTGGAAAGCGTGGCGCGGGGGATACCGTCCGCATTCTGTATTGGCAGGCCCCCACGATCCTGAACGCCCACCTGGCCGCCGGGACCAAGGATTTTGACGCTGCCCGCCTAATCCTCGAGCCGCTGGCTGGGATCGGGGCCGAAGGCGTGCCCGTGCCCGCCCTGGCTGCCGAGATCCCCACCGTCGCCAACGGCGGCGTGTCCAAGGACCTCACCAGCGTCACCTGGAAGTTGCGCAAGGACGTCAAGTGGTCGGACGGCACGGCCTTCACCGCCGATGACGTGGTCTTCACCTACAGCTATTGCGCCGACAAGGCGACAGCCTGCGCCACCGCATCGTCATTCGACGGCATCAAGTCGGTCGAGGCAGTAGATCCCGCCACGGTCAAGATTACCTTTGCCACGCCGACGACCAACCCGTATCGCATCTTCGTCAGCACCCAGGGCTACATCCTGCAGAAGAAGCAGTTTGGCGCCTGCATCGGCGCGAAGGCTTCGACCGACAGCGCGTGCCAGGCGGCCAACAATGCCCCGATCGGGACTGGCCCGTACAAGCTGAAGGACTTCAAGTCCGGCGACACGGTCCTCTATTCGATCAATGACATGTACCGCGACCCGGACAAGCCCTTCTTCAAGGAAGTGCTGTTCAAGGGCGGCGGCGACGCCACCAGCGCGGCCCGCGCGGCGTTCCAGACCGGCGACACGGATTACGCCTGGAACCTGCAGGTTGAATGGGCGGTCCTCGATCAGCTCGCCAAGACCGGCGGCAAGGCCATCCTGGTCAACACCCCGGGCGCCAACGTCGAGCGGATCATGTTCCAGGCGGCCGACATCAGCCCCGAGGCGGGCGACAAGCGCGGTGAGCCCGACACCAAACACCCGTTCTTACAGGACAAGAAGGTCCGCCAGGCTCTGGCCATGGCCATTGACCGCAAGACGATGGCCGAGCAGCTCTACGGCCAGACCGGCGATCCGACCTGCGAATTGATCACCACTGACCCGTTCATCTCGCCCAGCAAGGTCTACGGCGGTATCCGCAAGTGCGAGCCCAACATCGAAGGCGCGAAGAAACTCCTCGACGAGGCCGGCTGGAAGCCGGGCGCTGATGGGATCCGGGTCAAGGATGGCAAGAAGCTCAAGGTCACCTACAACACCAGCACCAACACCCTGCGCCAGAAGGAGCAGGCCCTGGTCAAGGATGCCTGGGCGGCCATCGGCGTCGACACCGAGTTGAAGAATGTCAGCGCGACGGTGTTCTTCAGCACCGACGCGGCCAACAACGACACGACCGGAAAGTTCTTCAACGACGTGCAGATGTACACCAACAACTACAGCCAGCCCGATCCCACCGACTATCTGTGCGACTTCACGACCTCGCAGATTTCGGCCAAGGCCAACGCCTGGCGCGGGCCGAACAACATCCGCTACTCGAACCCGGACTACGACAAGCTGTGCACCGCCCTGCGGTCCGAGTCGGATGATGCCAAGCGCAAGGATATCGTTCTGAAGATGAACGACCTCCTGATCACGGATTCCTTTGTGGTGCCGCTTATCTCGCGCAAGCGTGTGTCGGCCATCGCCAAGGATCTCAAGGGCGTCAAGGGCACGCCGTGGGATTCCGAAATGTGGGACATCGCCGACTGGTCCAAGTAAGCCCGTAACCATTGGCAGGGGCGCGCGGCGCGCGCCCCTGCCGTTTACAGACCGCGCGGACAGCAACTATGGCGACCTACTTCCTGCGAAAAGTCCTCTACGCGATCCCCAGCCTGCTCGGTATCAGCTTCATCATCTTCGCGATCCTGTCGCTGGCGCCTGGCGATCCGCTGGCCGAGTTTGGGGCCAACCCAGAAGTCCCGGCCGAGGTCCGCGAAAACATCAAGAAGTCGCTCGGGCTTGATCAGCCCTGGCCCGTTCGCTATGTGAAATGGCTGGGCACGCTGTCGCAGGGTGAGTTCGGATTCTCATTTGCCGCGCGGCGGCCCGTGACCGACCTGCTGTCGCAGCGCCTGCCGCAGACCTTGATGGTGGTGGGCGTCGCCTATATCATCGCGCTTCTAATCGCCATCCCAGTGGGCGTCTTATCCGCGGCTCGGCCAAGTTCGACCGCCAGCCATATCGTGAGCCTCATCACGATGGTGGGTATCTCGCTGCCCACGTTTCTGACCGGGTTGATCTTGATCCTGGTCTTCAGCGTGGAGCTGGGCATCTTGCCCATGATCTACGATACGAATATCAAGCTCGACACGCTGGACGGTTGGGGAAAACAGATCAAGCAAAGTTTGATGCCGATCGCCGTCCTGGCCCTCTTCAACGCCGGGGCGATGACGCGCTTTGTGCGCAGCGCCATGCTTGAAAATCTGCCCGCCGACTATGTGCGCACGGCCCGAGCCAAGGGTCTGGATGAATGGTCAGTCATCATCAAGCACGCCCTGCGCAATAGCCTGATCCCGGTGGTCACCCTGATCGCCATCAACCTGCCCGGGGTCTTCACCGGCGCCATCATCACCGAGCAGATCTTTCGGGTGAACGGCATCGGCGAATTGCTCGTCACGTCGGTCCAGAAATCCGACACACCGGTCGTCATGGCCATCGTCTTTATCTACGCTGTTCTGGTCGTCGCCAGCCAGCTTGTGGCGGATGTCGTCTACGGCGTGCTGGACCCGCGGATCAAATTCGCCTAAGCCATGACAGCCGTAGCCAAAACTCCCCTGGCGGCCCGTCCGGCGGCCTCCAGCGTCAAGATCCGAACCCAGTCCGAGGAGGCATGGCGGCGCTTTCGTCGTCATACCACGGCGATGATCGGCCTGATTGTGCTTGTCTTTCTGATCGCCGCCGTGATGCTTGGACCGCTGATCTACACAGCCAGCCCGCTCAAGTCCAACTTCGCGGTTGCCAACGCGCCAATGTTTGGCAAGTTCATCTTCGGCACGGATGACCTGGGCCGGGACATGCTGGCCCGGATCTTCTTTGGCGGGCGCATCTCAATCGCGGTTGGGCTCTTCGCCATGGCGGTCTCGATCATCATCGGCACCCTGGTCGGCGCCTTTGCCGGATTTGCGGGCGGCTGGACCGACTTCATCCTGAGCCGCTTCACCGACCTCTTCCAGTCGCTGCCGGCGGTTCCTGTGCTCCTGCTGGTGACCTATCTGTTCCGGGACGAGGCGAAGAAGGTCCTTGGCCGCGAGCTCGGGATATTCTTCCTCATCGTCGGCGTGATTGGCGCGCTGACCTGGATGACGACAGCCCGCCTGGTGCGCGGCTCGTTCCTGTCGCTCAAAACGCGCGAGTTCGTCGAGGCCGCGCATGCCCTGGGCGTGTCGCGTCTGGGGATCATGTTCCGCCACATCCTGCCCAACGCGCTTGGCCCGATCATCGTGGCCGCGACGCTCAACGTCGGCGGGGCCATCATCACCGAGTCCGTGCTGTCCTTCCTGGGCGTGGGCTTCGAAGCAGACTGGCCGACCTGGGGCAGCCTGGTCTTCAGCTACAAGGACTACATCGGGATCAACAACCAGGCCGTGCTGCTGCCGGCCTTCGGGATCTTCATCACCGTCCTGGCCGTCAACTATATGGGCGAGGGCCTGCGCGACGCCTTTGACCCGCGGCGCGGAAGATGACGGCTTTGTCCGTTG
>JBDSIP010000243.1:0-3951 GCA_039917915.1 Thermoflexales bacterium | reverse complement strand
GGCGGCACCCCTGCGCCCGGCGGCACGCCCTCGCCCGGCAGCACACCCGCGCCGGGCGGCACCCCTGCGCCCGGCGGCACGCCCTCGCCCGGCGACACGCCTTCGACAGGTGGCACACCCTCGCCCGGCGGCACCCCTGCGCACGGCGGCACGCCGCTTCAGACCGAAACGCCGTCCCCAACGCATGAGGCTCAGCCTTTGCCGCTCACCCGGCCGGCAGCCCCCCACACGCCCCACGAGACGGCCACGTCGGCGCCAGCGCATGTCCACGAGACTGCAACGACCAGCGAACCCGGATCCAGCGCGACCACATCGCCCGACTCTGACTCTGCCCATCTTGGGTCCGATGATGAGATGACGTCTGGCGGCGGTCACGCTGCGCAGGCCACAACCCCGAACGAGCGAACGGACGTTGACGAGGCAATGGGGCCTGCCCCCGATCATGCGTCTCAGGCGACGACCTCGGGTGACCCCGAGCTTGCGGAGGGCGGTCACGGCACGGCGGCGACGACCTCGGGTGACTCGGAGCTTGCGGAGGGCGGTCACGGCGCGGCGGCGACGACTTCAAGCGATGGCGGCAGCGCGGACGATGGCGGAGAAATTGACAGCGCGGACGCCGACCCGCATGGCGCAGCTGCCACGACCACTTCGAGCGACAAACCCATCGCGGGCGCCGATGACGCATCCGCCAGCCAACTCAGCGAGGAAGCGCGCAAGGCTGCCAAGAAGGGGTGACCTGCGGGCGCCCTATCGTTCCAGTTCAAGGCGAGAATTCGATCGGAAAGAACGGAATCCAACGTTCTGAAGGGCTTGACCTTCCGAGATCCGACTCGATAGCCCCCGGCTCAGCCGGGGCTATCGCGTCGGGAAATGCCTCAGGCCCCGATCGACAGCAGCGGATGACCGGCGTTCAGCGCCCGGAGCGTTCCGGCAATGGTCAGGTCGAAGACTTTGGCCTCGCGCGCACCCGGCGCGGCAGTGATCCCGGTGAAGATACTGTCGCGACGTCGCAATGCCCTGGCCCCGAAGTGGCCAAATGCGATAGCCCAGGACAACGCCCTGGGATGCAGTGCCAGATTCATGACCAGACCTGAAAGGGCGAAATCTCCCCTACCGCCGCATCATCTGCGGGAAGTAATAGACTCGCGCCGGGACGTCCGGATCGGCCCGCAACCAAGTGTTGACGCTTCGCGATTGGTTGCCCCGCCGCCAGATGCTGTCGCTCAGATTCAGGGACCACCCGCCTGCCTCAAACGGGCTGGTGTTGGGAAACCCCCAGTGCACATGGAACCAGCCGGCGCCCTGCGAGGCATACCCGCACACCTCGCTGAAGGTGCCCGTCTTGAGCTGGCCAAGCGTCTCGCCCTGGGTGACCGTTCGGCCCACATACAGGTTGGCGCTGTAGAGCAGATGGGTGTACATCAGGCTGCCGATCTTGATCGCGGTTGACGTCTCGCCCGCGGCAGGTGAGCAGCGATAGGTGATCGTGCCCCCCGCGCTGGCGAGTAGCTGGTTGGGCGCATGGCCGACGGCGGTGTTCCCATCCGACAGCATGTCAACCGCCAGCCAGCCGGATACCAGCGACGGGAAGCCATTGGAATGCACGCCCAACGAACCGTAGTACATGCTCGTCCCGTCCGGCCAGGGGAGGTGAATGGCAGAAGCGGGCAGGCCTGGTCGGCGCAACGGATCGAGCCCAACCTTGGCCGGCGTATCGAGGACGTGATCGGGGATCCGCTCAATGATCGCCGAGAATCCGAGCGTGCCTTCGACCGCGCCTGTCCAACGGTCGTCAGCCCTTCGTTCGAGCGCGACCAGGCCGAACCAGGCCCCGTTGTCAAGCAGATTCCAAGGCTTTCCAGGCATGAGGCCGGCGAGCCCGATCACCGAGACGAAGGCGTGATCACCGAGAATCCGAACATCGGTGACGGCATAGGCCTCGACGGCTGGCAAGGCCTCTTTTGCGTCGGCGAGCGCCTCGCGAATGGCATCCTCCGCGGCCGAGTCGATCGCAACGGTGCCGGGGACCATCTGCACGGAAGGCGGCCCTGAAGGGCTGTCATCGGCGGCGACAACCGTCGCGGGAAGGGCAAGCAACAACGCCGCGACGAGGGCTCGCGCAAGCCCTGCCATCCATCCGCCGCGTTCGCGTCGCATCCCCCGAATCTACCAAAGAATCCAAAGGCCCGTATGAGCCAGGGAATCGACAGGAGAAAGGGAGGGTACTTGGATGCTACACATCTCCTTTTCTCCGTAACTGCTCAGGCCATGGGCATGTGGGCCACGCTGGTAGCGCCAATGGCGACGTTGTCTTGGCTCACGACGTTGTAATTCTTCGCGCGCTCGCTTCACGATTGTCATCCTGAGTTTCGTACCGCCCCGGGCTGAAGGGGCATGCAGAAACCTTCGCGCGGCGACGTGCGGCCTGTCACCCTGAGTTTCGTACCGCCCCGGGCCGAACGGGCATGCAGAAACGGTGCGCCACTCAGGATAACATGGGTGGGGGTGCGCGCCGCCCTTGGCCTGAGCAATTGCCTTTCGCCTGCAAATTGCCATAAGCCAGCGACGATCTCGGGTGTCGCGTGGTTGAGGGATTCTGCCAACGGACTTTGCAGGAGCCACGGCAACACCGCCAACCCGTTTGCCAGATTCCTCCTGCGGGTCTACACTCCGCTCTCAACATTCATTAATCGGCCAGCCAAGACCGATCATTCAGTCCGGAGGCTGCAGCATGCGCACCCGTCGTATTTCCATCGGGATCATTTCGGCCCTCTTCGCCGCATCACTGGCCGCGGGCGCGCGCGCGGACCTTGGAGGACTGACAAACCCGGCCTCGCCGGCCGCGCCGCTGGCCCAAAACGGGAGCGCCTTTACTTATCAGGGGCAGCTCCGCAAGAACGGCGCGTCCGTGAACGCGAGTTGCAACGCAAGCTTCAGCCTGTTTGACGCGGCAACCGGCGGGGCGCAGATTGGCGGGACAGTCACATCGCCCACGTTGCAGGTTGCGAATGGCCTGTTCACGATCCCGCTCGACTTTGGCTGGACCTTCAACGGCGAGGCGCGCTGGCTCGAGACGGCCATCGGCTGCGGAGAGGCCCAAACAACGCTGACGCCTCGCACATCTCTGCGTCCCGCGCCGTGTGCTTTCGCCTTGCCGGGGATGCGCACCGTGCCGGGCGACGAAGTGTTCATGGGCGTGCCCACCATGAACGTGATCGGCGGCTTGACCAACGGGACCTTGAGCAACACCATCCACTCGAACAGCGCCAATAGCGCTATTGGCGGCGGCATGCAGAATCAGATTGACAACTACAGCCCGCAGAGCGCCATCAGCGGCGGCGAGAACAATCGCATTGTCGGGGGCAGCTCATCCAGCGCGATCAGCGGGGGCAGCAGCAACCAGATCGACAACAGCAGTTACCAGGGCGCTATCGGCGGCGGCAGCAGTAACGTGATCAGCGGGACAGCGGCCTATGGCGTCATTGGCGGCGGCAACAGCAATCGCATCGACATTGGCGGCGCCGCCACGATCGGCGGGGGCGCCCAAAACACCGTCAGGAGCGCCTATGGCACGGCCGGAGGAGGCTTCTTCAACGCGGTCGGCGGCCTATTCGCGACCGTCCCCGGTGGGACCAATAACATCGCCAATGGAAACTACAGCCTGGCGGCGGGCTCAGGCGCCAGAGCCAATCACCAGGGCACGTTCGTGTGGGGCGATGCCACCAACGTCCCGATCAATTCGAGCGCCGAAAACCAGTTCATCATTCGAGCCAACGGCGGGTTTGCATTCGTGACCACGACCGGGCCATACACCCCGACGATCGGCTCCGGGGTATTCATCACCACCACCACGGGCGCCTCGCTCTCCTCGTCGGGCGTGTGGACGGCAAACGGGATCAAGTTCCCGGATGGAAAGACCCAGACCAGCGCCGCTGCGACCCCTTCCAACAT
>JBDSIP010000242.1:0-4123 GCA_039917915.1 Thermoflexales bacterium | reverse complement strand
AAGCCCGAGTTGGCATTAAAGACGCCCCCTCCGATGGTGCCGTTCGCGATAAAAGGCCCGCCCGACAGGGTATTGCTATACCCGCCGCCGATGGTGGCGTTCTGGGTGGACGCCACGTTGAGGTCGCCCCCGCCGACATAGGAAACGTAACCACTGGCGACGTTGTAGAAGCCGCCCCCAATCCCGGCGGAATTGCCGGTGGCAAGGTTGCGCAGCCCGCCCGCCACCGTGGCGTAATCGCCGGTGGCCTGGTTATCGATGCCGCCCGCAATCGTTGAGCCATAGCCATCGGCTTGGTTGGCCCGGCCGCCGCCCACGCTCCCAAAGGTGTTCAGCACCCGGTTTTCGTAGTAGAACGAGCCGCCGCCGGCGATGGTCGCGCCATGGATCGTGGGCGAGAAGTAGTTGCCCGAGTAGCCGCCGACGAGATTAGGGCTGGTCGCGTTCGGATAGAGCCGCAGCGCGCCCGAGCCGTTCACCCCGATGGTCAGGGCCGTGTTGTCGGTCGTGCCGACAAACCCGTTCCCCCCCGTCCCACTGTTGCCGCTGAGCGCCCAGTTGTTGAGCGCGTACAGGGCATACGGCGCGGCGGTCAGGCGGGTGCGCGGGCTGAGGGTGACGTAACCAACGTCGGGCGGGCACCTCACCGCAGTCTCGATCCAGCGCGCCTCGCCAATGAAGGGGCTCGTCCCAAAGTCGATCTGCACGGTGAACAGGCCATTGGTGATGGGCTGCGTCGCGAACGTATTGCTGTTGAGAAAGCCGCCGCTCGAGGCGGCGTCCCACAGCGACAGGCTCAGGTCGCACAGGCCGTTGACGGGCTGCCCGTTCTTGACCAGGCGCCCCTGAAAGGTGAAGCTGCTCCCAGCCGCGACCTGGGGGCTCTGTGGCCCGTTGTCTTGCGAGGCGACTGGGCCGATCAGCCCAAGGCTGGACACCGCGAGGATTGCCCCCAGGGTCAGGGCTCGGGCCATCCATGGGTTTCGGTGGGTGGAAATCGACATTTGCTTTTCCTCCGGTATTCGGTTGCGCGCTTGTGAGAGGCGCATTGTTGCGCACCTTGTTTCCGGAAGCGACATTCCGGGCGTCTGCCAGAGAGGGGGGTGGCGCTTCCGGTACTACAACAAACCAGGCGGCGCAGATGACTGCGCCGCCTGTTTGGATTGGCCGGTGTCGCGAGAAGGTGCGGTTAGGGAATTTCGCGTTTCAGCAGATTCTGCTCGATCGACCATTTGCCCGGGCCGGTGAAGAGCAGCGCCACGCAGGAGAGCAGCAGCATCACTTCAATCCGAACCGCGTTCCAGCCCCCGGGAAGCCCAAGGGTGAGGAAGCCCTGCGCGCCGCCCATCTTGCCAACGAAGATGGCGACCAGCATGTCGCCGATCAGGAGCAGACTGACCAGGCGCGTGCCGATCCCCAGGATCAGGAGAATCCCGCCGATGAGTTCGAGGAAGGTGATGAAGGGGCCCATGATCCCGGGCAGCGGGATGCCCAGCGTGGTGAAGTAGGGCACCGAGAAGTTGCCGAGTTTGCCCCATCCGGCGAATAGGAAGGTGAGCCCGGCGCCGATGCGCAGCAGGACGGGGAACAATTCCGAGCGATTACCGAGAATCTTGGCGAGCATATGAAGTTGCCTCCTTGTAACGAATAATGATATAGACGCGGGTTGCGCGCACCGGTTGGTGGCAATATCAGCAGCGCGGATGAGAGGACGCTGAGCGAGCCGCGAAGCCGCGAACACAGGGATGATGAGACACTCTTAAACATGGCCATGACCTACTGCGATTACGTCCGGAACCTGTCCGAAGACAACGTCCATCGCCGCTATCACGACCAGGACTACGGCTTCCCCATCGACGACGACGCCGGGTTGTTTGAGCGCCTGATCCTTGAGATCAACCAGGCCGGGCTGTCATGGGAGACCATTCTCAAGAAGGCCGGCAACTTCCGGAGGGCCTACGACGGCTTCGATATCGCGACCGTCGCCGCGTATGGCGAGCCCGAGCGCGCCCGCCTGCTGGCCGATGCCGGCATCATCCGCAACCGGCTCAAGGTGAATGCCGCGATCGAGAACGCCCGCCGCATCCTGGCCCTGCAGGCCGGGGCCGGCTCATTCCAGGGCTGGTTGGATGCCCGGCATACCGAGCTGGGCAACGATCGCGCGGCCTGGACCGCGCTGTTCAAGAAGACCTTTGTCTTCACCGGCGGGGAGATCGTCAATGAGTTTCTGGTCAGCGCGGGCTATCTGCCCGGCTCGCACACGGCGGATTGCCCAGCTTTCGCCGAAGCCGCCAAACGCAATCCGGCCTGGATGCGGCGCGCAGGCTGATTGTCGATATACTCTGCCGCGTAAATTGAACAGGGCTATTTCCGGAATCAATATTCCCCGGCGGAGCCGGGGAATATTGATTCCGGAGTTGACCCAAGTTGAGCGTCAACAGGAAAACATGCAATGGCAATACTTAAAGTCGATTACCCGGCCGTGCTGACCCGAGCCGCCTGGGACAAGAACAAGGGACTCGCCGCGAAACTCGCCGTCGGCAAGACCGATGTCGGCGCCTATCTGCTGGCGGTTGAAGTCGCGTTCAAAGCAGGGAGCTTCCCCGATGTCAGCGAGTTTGCAGGGCTCGACCCCATCGAGTACAAGGCGTTTGAGACCGACCTGATCAAGAAGTTGACCAAGGGCGCCAAGGCCGTTGGCGCCGCGCTTGGCAATCTCAAGGTCGTCGCGACCGCTGCCCATACTGCTTTCGCCGCCAGCAAGGTCGTGCCCAAATCGGCGACCGCCTACGTCAAGAGCATCCTCGATCAAATTGAGCCCTTCAAGAATCTGGTGGCGCAGTATCCAGGTGTGGTGCAGCCCCTGGTGTTGCAGGCGTACCGAAAAAGGTTGCGCGCCAGTTCGACCTATATCGCATTCAAGGCATCCGCCGTCTCCGCCCCCACGCTCGCCCTCAAGATTGTGAACATGGTCAAGCAGGTCGAGGCGAAGCCAACCACGGCCAATGTGAACGCGATCTTCGGCGGCGATGGCCCGCATCGGATGTTGACGACCACCTTCCAGACCTGGGATCAGCTCGCCAAAGCCAAACTCCCGACGCTCGCCCCAAAACATTGGGTTGGCACGGCCATGAAGGACCTGTTCGATCTACCGTATCTCAAGGAGATTGGCAACGAGGCCAATGGGGATGCCTCTGACAAGCTCACAGCGTTGGTCCAGTTGGGTCAGGACGAAAAGCGCGTTGTGCGCAAGTTCTGCCTGGAATACAGCGGATCGGTCTTGAAGACGGGCGCCTTCCTGAAGGCAGTGATCGCCCTCGCGGCGGATTTGGAGAAAGCCTAGGAAGTGCGAATGACGGAGGCGTTCACCCTTCGTCATTCAGTTCGATTTGCGCCTCACCGTGGCGTTAGGCGATAATGCCCATGCCGCATGACCGAGCCACCACGCAACACCTTTGACGCTGCGCTGCAGGATGGCGAGGCGTCCCTCCGCTCGGGCGAGCCCCGCCTGACGGTCGCCCGTTGCTCCGAGGTGTTGGCGTCGCACCCCGATTCGGTCCGGGCCCTGCGCCTGCGCGGGCGGGCCTTTGACGCGCTGTCCAATTTCCAGCGCGCCGCCGCCGACTACCTGCGCGTGCTCGACATCGCCCCGCTCGACATCGAGAGCATGGTCAGCCTGGCCCTGTGCCAGCAGGACCTGCGCAAAGGCGCCGATGCGTTGACGATGGCGCGCCAGGCGCTCGAGCACGAGCCCATGAACGACGACGCGTTGCGGCTTTTGCGCGAGAGCGGCGAGGAGGCCCCCGACCGGGGCCGGCTGGCGATGCTGCGCCAGAAATACGACGCTGGCGCGGTCCGCAAGGTCATCCTCGAAATGCGCCGGCTGGTCGAGGTATTGCCCGACCGGCCGGATGTCCAGACCCTGCTGGCCGAGATGCACTTTCGCAGCGGCGCGCCGATCGCGGCGGCCGAAGCCTGCCAGCGCCTGCTCGACGATCAGCCCGATTGCCTGCCCGCCCACGCCCTGCTCGCGCTGGTCTGGCAGAAGGCGGGCGCCGAAGTTGTGGCTTCGGCCCACCTCCGCGAGGTCGAGCGGCTCGATCCGGATTTCCGCGAGATCGCG
>JBDSIP010000241.1:0-7230 GCA_039917915.1 Thermoflexales bacterium | reverse complement strand
GAAATTACCCTGAAATCGGGCACAAACCCTGGCAGGGCCAACTGGCCAACCCGAGACTTTTTCACTGGATTCCCGCGTTCGCGGGAATGACGACTGTGAAGTCAGCGCGCGCCCTTCACCTCACCTCATCTCAGCAGTAGTTGCGCAAGAATCGGGGTGATCTCCCGTCCAGTGCGATGGCGTTTGACAAGTTAATTTAATGACGCCTCCTTAGCCCGCAAAAAACAACTGCTCAGGCCCAGTGCGGCGCGTGCCGGAATCTCGCGACCGTCCTATGGGGTCGCGTCGCCGAGATCCTTCGCTCGGCCGTAGCGATTGTGCCTGTGGGGGCTCGGCGGCCTCACTGCTCAGAAACTGGCGCCGCTATGCCGCGGCTATGGGACCAGGCCAACGCTCGGGCGAGCCGCGGTAGAGACCCTTCGCTTCGCTCAGGGTGACAGGCCGGGCGTCGTCGCGCACTGGTTTCTGCCTGCCCTATCGGCCGCGGCGGTGCGCCACTCAGGGTGACAAGCCGCACGTCGCCGCGCGCCGGTTTCTGCGTGCCCCTTCGGCCCAAGGCGGTACGAAACTCAGAATGACAAGGGCTGTGGGCGCGTTCGGAATGACAATCGCGCAGTCGCGCGCGTATTCTCGCGTCCTCGGCTTGACAGTTACCGCAAAAGAGTTAACGCTCAAAGGAAGCGGCTGCCGCGGACGGCGGACGAACCGCGGCCCGGGCGCATCATGCGCCCGGTAAAAGCTCGGTTCTGAGCGTTACGGCGGCTGGGATTGACATAGGCCCTGGCGCCCGCGAAGTCGCGGTTGACGAATCTCAAATGCCTGCGTCTGCGGCTGATCGTCGGCCACGCGGGTGAGCGTCGCATGAGCAGGGCTCCTGCAAAGTCCCTCGACGAAATCCCTGATTCGTGCCGCACACCTGATCGCCGTTTGTTTCAGGCATTCCGCAGGAGAACGGGAGAAGCAGAGAAACCTTTGGGCTGCCTTTCTCCCGTTCTTCTGTCGAATTCCTTGGCCCGCGAGGATCTCGGCGTGCTTTTCGACGCGCTGACGTTGGCTTTGCAGGAGCCCTGTGGAAAAAGCGCAGGGTCATTGCGTAGTGCCGCATCTGCCTGTATCCTGTAAACTTCCGCGTGAGTCTGTTTATGCCGAGTCAGTGGACGCCGGTCCAAGGAGATTGTGTGTCGATCATCGCCAACATCGTCGTCGGTCTAATCGCCATCGTCCATGTCTACATCTCGTTCTCGAGATGTTCCTGTGGGATAAGCCGCCGGGTCTACGCGCGTTTGGTCAATCCCCTGAACACGCGGCCGTTTCAAAGACGCTGGCCGCCAATCAAGGCCTCTACAACGGTTTTCTGGCAGCCGGTCTGGTTTGGGGCCTGATCCTTGGTCCGGGCGGCGGGCCTATCAAACTGTTTTTCTTGTGTTGTGTCCTCATTGCCGGCGTGTATGGGGCGGCGACCGCAAATCGCCGAATCCTCTTCATCCAGGCGATTCCAGCGGCTGTCGGATTAATCCTTGTCTTGCTTTCATAGGCGTTTCCCGTGATGCATGCCCCTTCGCGTGATGCTGCGTAATGTCTGGGCGCTTGTCCGCCTCACACGCCCGGTGTTTCTGCTGGGCGGGGTTGCGCTGTACGGCCTCGGGACTGCAATGGCGGCCTTCCAGGGCGTGTCCATCCGGTTGGACTGGCTTGCGCTCGGCCAGGTGATGGTCACCGCCATCCAGCTATTCGCTCAATACGCCAACGAGTATTTTGATGCCGAAGGGGATGCCCTGAACACCCGGCGCACCTGGTTCTCCGGCGGAAGCGGCGTGCTGGGGACAGGAGCGCTTGCGCGCCCGGTCGCCCGGCGGGCCATGCGGATCGCCGCCGTCTGTGGCGCCGCCGCCATCGTCGCCACTGCCACCCAGTCACCGGCAACGGCGGCGCTTGGAGCGTTATGCATGCTCGGCGCATGGGCCTATTCGGCTCCGCCGTTGTCGCTGATGGGCAGCGGGCTGGGCGAGTTGAGCGCGTCGCTCATTGTGGCGTTTCTGACGCCGCTGACGGCCATCAGCCTGCACGGCGGCCGGCTGGATGCCGGCATGGCCGCCGCTCTCGCCGGCCTCGTCCTGCTGCACTGGGCGATGCTGCTCGCCTTTTCGTTGCCCGATCGGGCCTCTGACATGGCCGTTGGCAAACGCACCCTTGTCGTGCGGATCGGCGCCACGCGCGCAGCCGCGGCGCACGCGGTCCTGATCGGCGCCGCGCTCGCCCTGTTCGCGGCCCTCGGCCTGACCTGGTCCCCGGCCCGGTATGTCTGGATTGCCTTTCCTGTGGCCGTTTGGCAGGCCGGCATCGTGATATGGAATGCCCAGCGCCATGATGCCGGCGCGCACGCGATTACAACAGGCGCCGTTGGGCTATTTGTCCTGGCGTCTGCTGCCTTGTTGCTCGGGTTCGTAGTTATTTGATCGGTTCCCGGTGGGATCGGTCTCTTGCCTGTCGCGACGCTTGCCAATTTCCGGAAACGTGCTTGAATATCGGCGTAGCTTCAATCGGTAACCGGTCGACTCAATGGGCGGCCTGGGTGAGCGGTTCAATTCATCGCAAATAACCCTGGAGATGAAACCCAATGGTCCAACCTGCTGAGTTCACCCTGGCCGCCATTCAGTCCGCACCGGTGGTCTTCGACCGGGATGCTTCAACGGAGTAAGCATGCGGACTTATGCTTGAAGCCGCCGAGAAAGGCGCGACGATTGCCGCCTTTGGGGAGACCTGGCTGCCGGGCTATCCCTTCTTCTGTTGGTCGAGGCAGTCGGAGCTCTGGTTTGGGACGGCGGCGGACTACATCGCAAACGCGTTCGAAATCCCAAGCCCAACGACAGACAAGCTGTGCGCCGCCGCAAAGCAGGCCGGCATTGATGTCGTCATCGGCGTGGCCGAACTAGACAGCCGGACGCAGAGCACGGTTTATTGCACCCTGCTCTTCATCAGCCGCGAGGGCGAAATCCTGGGACGCCATTGCAAGCTCAAGCCCACTTCCGCGGAGCGAACCATTTGGGGCGACGGCGATGCGCTGGGCCTCAAAGTCCATCAGCGGTCCTACACAAAAGTCAGCGGCCTGAACTGCTGGGAGCACAACATGGTCCTGCCAGGGTATGCCTTGATGTCCGAAGGCACCCAAATCCACATTGCGGCCTGGTCTGGCGGGGGTAAATCTCCAACACCATTTGACCCCATCATGGAACGCCAACTCTTGTTGTCGCGCGCCTTCGCCTCTCAGGCGGGTTGCTATGTCATTGCCGCCGGTGGATTGCGCTTGAAGGAACACACGCCCGAGCGCCTGCATAACATGCACTTTGACCGTACCGGCGACGGCTACATCATCGATCCGACGGGCGAGGTCATTGCCGGGCCGGCCGTGGGCGAAACCATCCTGATCGCGAAAGGATCCCTCGAAAATGTGCGGGCCGCCAAAGCCGCCACCGATGCCGCCGGCCACTACTCGCGCCCGGATATCTTTCGTTTCTCCGTAAATCGCGGCGCGAACGCTCTGGATTAAGGTCAATATACCCAAATTCAATACCCCGCTTACCCGGCTTCTCCATATTGACATCCCCCTCGTCCAGGCGCCCATGGGGAATGCGGCGAGCCCGGAATTGGCGGCCGCCGTCTGCAATGCGGGTGGGTTGGGCATGATCTCCGTCGGCTGGCGCGATGCAGACGCCGTTCGGAAGGTCATCGGCGAAGTCCGCGCGCTGACAGACCGCCTGTTTGGGGTCAATCTGGTTCTGAATGCGCCCCAGGACGAACGATTGAAGATTTGCCTTGATGTGGGAATCAAAATCGTCTCCTTCTTTTGGGGAGACCCAACGCCCTACGTGAACGTCGTTCATGACGCGGGCGGTCTTATGTTTCAGACTGTTGCGGATGCGGCGGAGGCCAGACGCGTCAGCGAGGCAGGCGCCGACATCCTGGTTGCCCAGGGCTGGGAAGCGGGCGGTAATGTGTGGGGAACAGTGGCAACCCTGCTGCTAAGTGGGTTACCAAAAAACTTTGACATCCGAACCTGCGGAGCATCGGTTAGCATTTGGTTACTACGCCTATGCAAACGACGCTCCGCATTGCCCACAATGATACCCAGCTTGATGAGTTGCGCCACTTGAGCAGACATGCGGTCGGCCGAGTAAGTGAACGTGCCCGGTTTGTCATTCTCAGCAGCAAAGGATATTCAGCGCAGGAGATTGGCGCCCTCATGGACTACAGCGCGAACTGCGTCAAAAAGTGGTTGCGGACGTATCTGGCCCTTGGCGTCGCCGGTCTCGACGATCAACCGCGCAGTGGTCGGCCTGTCAGCGAGCCGCACCTGACGGATGTACTCGAGGCCCAAGCGTCGCAAGCGCCTACATGCTTTGGCTATTTGCAGACAACATGGACTCTGGCCCTGCTGGTCATGCATCTGGGAGAGCGTTTCAAGATTTGGTGCAGCGCCAGCACGTTGCGACGCGGCCTTGGGAAAATCCGCTACAGCTGGCATCGCCCTAAACTCTATCCGGCCAAACGACCAGACCCGTTGGCCGAAGAGCGCAAGCAGGCTTTGGATGCGGCATTAGCCGATGATTCTGTGGTGGTGGTGGCGGTGGACGAATGCGACATGTCTTTGTTGGCCATCCTGCGCAGCATGTGGCAGCGGATCAACACACAGGCGCGCTTGCCAACACCAGGGCAGAACGCCAAGATCGGAATCTTCGGCGCAATTAATCTGCGCACGCGTGAGTTGGACACCCTGTGTAGTGCTCGCAAGCGCTCCCAGGACTTCATTCAATTCCTGCATCAACTGCTGGAGCGGTATCCGATCGGCAGAGTGCACATAATCCTGGACAACGCCTCAATTCACGGTAGCAAACTGACGCAAAAGTGGCTGGAAACGCATCCACGCATTCATATGGTATATCTGCCGACCTACAGTGGCCACTTGTTGAATCTCATCGAGAAAGTTTGGTGGCAGCTCAAGCAACACATCGCTTCCAATCGAAACTTCAGGTCAATCGAGGAGCTGACTGATGCCGTCAATCGCTGGTTCGCCGCCACCCAACCCGCAGCGAACCTTCAACTCATCAACTGCGCTGTCACGCGCCGTGCGGCCCTGGCGCCACAGGCCGCGACGAGTGTCATGAACTTTTGATAACCCACTTAGTACTACAGCCGCATATGCTCTGGCAGGACTGTTTTCGTGGCCAGTAGTTCAGGGCTCCCTCGAGTTTCGTTGCCTGGACATGGCTTTTGAGCGCCGCTTATGAAGCGGCCGCGATCAGCGCGCAATAGTCGGCGCCGGTGTATGAGCAGGTGAGTCTGGGCTGCGCGGCGGCACGTCGGTCAACCCTTGGGGTAGCCCGATGTCGGTTCGCGCCAATTGATACGTAATGCGGGCCACCCCAACGGTTGTCGGACGTTCCCGTATACCGCGGCCGCATATGCGCTGGCCGGTAGGCGCTCTGAGCGCTTGCGGAATTCTCTCGTGAGATCGCCGCACGGTTGTGCGGCTGTAGTATTAGAAGCGATTCGAATAGAACGGGCGAGATCACAATCCCCCCGCGAACGATGCCCGGCCCTTCAGGGCCAGGCGCTGAACTCGTGACCAACCTAATGCCATTGGGCGACAGCCGGGGCGGGCATATCGCTTCAGAAGGTATGCTCAACCCAATGCGAGTGCTTCAGGTCTACAAAGACTACTGGCCGGTGGTGGGCGGGATGGAGAACCACATCCGTCTGATCTGTCGCGGGCTGCTGGCCCGCCACCCCGACATCGAGCCGACCGTGCTGGTGACAAACACCGGACGTCAGACAATTGAGGAGCGCATCGACGGCGTGCGGGTGATCAAGGCCGGACGGCTGGCCAATGTGTCCTCGGCCCCAATCAGCCTGGAGCTCTTCACCTGGATGGGCCGACTCGAGGCCGATGTCATCCACCTGCACTTCCCCTATCCGATCGGCGAGTTGGCCTACCTCGTCGCGGGACGCGGGCGGCCACTGGTGATCACCTATCACAGCGACATCGTGCGCCAGAAAGTGCTGATGCAGTTCTACAAACCGTTCTGGCGGGCGGTGCTCAAACAGGCGAAGCTCATCTGCGTCTCGAACCCGAATTACATCCAGACCTCGGACTATTTGCGCCCGCATGCCGCCAAGTGCCGGGTCATCCCGCACGGGGCCGATCTGGGCCAGTTCGCGCCCACGCCCGAGGTGATGGCTCGTGCGGAGGCCATCCGGCGCGAGGCGGGCGCGCCGATCGTCTTCTTCGCCGGGCTGCTGCGCTATTACAAAGGCGCCCAATACTTGATCGAGGCGATGGCCCAGGTGCCGGGGGCGAAGCTTCTGATCGCCGGGGCCGGCCCGATGGGCGCGGCGTGGCAGGCTTTGGCCGCCCGGCTGGGCCTCGCCGAGCGGGTCACGTTTCTGGGCCGGGTGAGCGACGCCGAGCTGCGCGCGCTCTATCACGCCTGCGATGTGTTCTGCCTGCCCTCGATCCATCGCAGCGAGTCGTGGGGTGCGGTCCAGGTCGAGGCGTTGGCCAGCGGCAAGCCGGTGGTCTCGACCGAGCTGGGCACGGGCACGAGCTGGGTGAACCAGGACGGCCAGACCGGGATCGTGGTCCCGCCGATGGACGCCGGGGCGCTGGCCGGCGCGCTCAATCGTCTGCTGGGCGATCCCGCGCTGCGCGCGCGCTATGGCGCCGCCGCATCCCTGCGCGCGGCGCAGGAACTGGATGCGGATGTGATGGTGGATCGGTATGCGGCGGTGTATCGGGAGGTTGTCCGTAAGGCGTGATGCGTCATGCGTCGCCCTTCTTCCCTTGAATGCTTCTTCGCAACTGCATAACCCAGGGTGGCGCGCACCCCCGCCCATGTCATCCTGAGTGCGCCCCATCGAGCGCTCGCACGCGCACACGTACAGGGGCGCGCGAAGGACCCCTGTGACGTACGGCAGGATGAAGCGTGAATTGGCATTAGTTCGCTGTTGTCGATTTGCGCAATCCCGGGGATACGCAATAGGGGTCCTTCGTGCGCCCCCGTCGTTCGTCCTTGCCAAAGTTCCATGGGGCGCACTGCTCAGAAACGGGCGCCGCTATGCCGTGGCTATGGGACCAGGCCAACGCTCGGGCGAGCCGCGGTAGAGACCCTTCGCTTCGCTCAGGGTGACAGGCCGGGCGTCGCCGCGCGCCGGTTTCTGCATGCCCCTTCGGCC
>JBDSIP010000240.1:0-3245 GCA_039917915.1 Thermoflexales bacterium | reverse complement strand
CGCAGGGCCTGCAGGATCGGGGCCTGGAAGCACAACGATTTTCCGCCTGCCGCGCTGGCCGTGACAGCGACGTGCTGCCCGTCCAGAGCGGCCTCGATCGCGGCGGCCTGGTGGGTCCAGGGCGCGCCGACGCCCCGCCGGCGCAGGCCCTCCACGATCTCGGGGCGCAGGCGGGCCGGCCAGGCGCCGAAGCGGGCCGGTTGTTCGGGCGCGCGCTCCCAGGCGGTGACGTCGCGCATGAACTCGGCGTCGGCGCGCAGGGCGGCAGTGGTGTCCTGGATTGACATCGGGTGGGTATATTAGAACCCATGTTCTACCCGCCGCCTCTGTCGACCGGTGAACCTGGGTCATTTGCCCGCTACACTTTCGAGCGGCGCATGCCGGTCATGATCGACGACGTCATCGCCGGGAATGACTTTCCGACCGACATTGTTGACGCGCTGCGGGCGTTTAAAGCGGAGGTCGCGGAGGGTGTTATCCGTCCGTTAGGCGAAAAAGCGCCTGATGTTGAGCGCTGGCGGGCGGAGGGCGCAGGTCTGTATGGCCGGGCCTGGCTGGATGCGCCGTGGTACGCAGCCGAGGCGTTTTTCTTCCGGCGCCTGCTCGAGGCCACCCGCTATTTCCAGGCGGGTCCGTGGCAGGGGCAAGACCCGTTTGGCTCCCAGAAGCGCCGCGAGATGACTTCGGACGCGATGCGGGAGGTCCTGGCGGGGAACATGGCCGCGCCCGGCGACTCGGATGAGGCGCGTTTTGGGGCGATGTTGCGGGCCTGTCTGGCCGGCAACCGGGCCGACCTGAGCCATGCGATCGCCGCGGATGCCTGGCGGGCCGGGCCGAGCGTGGGGGTCGAGATTGTCGTGGATCAGACCAGGGAGGCCTGGCGCTTAATTGCGGCAGCCGGCGGGCGGATAGACGTCATCGTCGACAATGCCGGGGTAGAGCTGATGCGCGACCTGCTGTTGGCGGCCTTTCTCATGGAGCGCGATCCAGCCCTGCGCCTTACGTTGCATGTCAAGTCGCATCCCATGTTTGTCTCCGACGCGGTCGCCGCCGATGTGGACGCGGCGATCGCGCGCCTTGACGGCGAAAATGGCGCCGGATCAGGTCAGGCGTTATTGACGCTGCGGGCGGCGTTTGATGCGGGGCGGCTGGGGCTGGCGGCGCACCCGATGTGGACGTCGTGTCTTTTCTTTCGGGACATGCCCGACGATCTGAAGGCTGATCTGGCTCAGGCGAAGGCCGTGTTTATTAAGGGCGATGCCAATTATCGCCGGCTGATCGGCGACGCGCGCTGGGAGGTGACGACGCCGCTGGCGGTTGCCTCGGCAGGTTTCCCGGCCTCAGGGATTGCGGTGCGCACGCTCAAGTCGGATCCACTCGTCGGCCTGCCGCACGGCCTCGTCGAGCGCCTCGATGCCGAGGATCCCCAATGGCGGATCAACGGGCGGAGGGGGGTGATCCAAACCACGGACGACACGGAGTCTGCGGATTCCACGGAGAAGCCCGACCATGTTGGCGCGTGCCGTTCCGTGTAATCCGCAGAGTCGGTGTCCTCCGTGATTCTGACATTCTTCCTATCGCGTCACGCGCGGGAAGTAGTAAAGCAATTGGGCCGGCATCGGCGTCGCTGTTACTGTGGGCGTTGATGATGCAGTAGCGGTGGGTGTTGGGGTGCCCGTTGGCGTTGGCGCCGCGCCATCGCAGTTGATCAACAGGGCCGCGCTGGTGATACTGCCGGTATCGGCGGGATAGTGATCGGCAATACAAACCTGCCACGCGCCCGTCGCCGAACTCCCGACAAACGCCGCGAACGCGCCCACGTCGCTATACGGATCGCCATCCGGCGCCGGCGAAAACCGGCAGAACCCGTCGCTGCCGCACACCAATGGACCGCCCTGGCCCATCTGTTCGGCCGGGTATGGCGCGCCGTCGGCGAAGGTGATCGGATATGAAGCGCTCAACTTGCCGGAGTAGCCAGGCCCGGGCATGCCCGGCAGGCTCATCAGGGTCAACGCCGTCCCATCCGGCGCGCGCAATTGCAGGCGAAGGTCGCCGACATAGGTGTGGTTGGCAGCCAGGCGCAGCGACAAGGTCGTGATCGATGTGTCGGCCAGCACCGTAATGCTGCCGCAGTTCATCACGCCCAGGCTGTCCGTGATGGCCAGCGTGCCCAGCAGCGGCGCAAGCATGCAGGCGGCCGGCGCGGGCGTCGGCGTCGCTGTGGGCGGTGCGCCAGTCGGCGTCGGGGTCGGGGTCGCGAGTTGATCATCCACGAACAGCCACATCGCCGTCACCGGGCCCCAGTTGCCATCGGCGTCGCGCCCGCGCGCATACAGCGTGTGCCGGCCGGTGGCGGTCGGGGCGGTCACGCTTCCGATCACGGTCTCCCTGACCTGGTCAAAGCCGCCGTCTTTCGCTGTAAGGGGGATGGGCGAGCCGCCCAGCCACGGCGGCGTGTCCAGATAGACCTCGGCCGCCCCGATCATCTGGGCGGACGGGCGCGCCACGCTGCCCGGCTCGCCCCCCAGCGCGTTGTCGGCCAGGCGGGCCTGAACCTGGGTCGACGCGCCCGGCCGCGTCACGCTGGGCATTACGCTGACGCTCAACACTGTCGGTCCGAGCGCAAGCGCATACGGCTGGCGCGCGGCCTTCGCGAGGTAAAGCAGGCCCTGGCGCGCCTCGGGCCAGAAGCGGGCGTCCTGGCAGGCGTAGGCCGGGGTGAAGCCGGCGCAGGTCGGATAGTTGAGGCTGCCACCGCTGAAGCCCATCTCCCAGGTGAAGCCCGGCACGCCCAGCGTGCCATAGACAAAATCGTCGCTCGCCCCGGTCACGCCATACAGCACCTCGGCTGGGCGCCCGGTCTGATACCAGTTGTAGTAGCTCATCCGATAGGCCAGGGTGCGCAGACCCGTATCGTTTGGCGCGCTGGCGCCGCTGTCGCCCCAGGGCAGCAGCACGAGGTTGCTGTAACTATGCAACGTGAGCATCGCCCCGGTCGTTGTGATCGGCGCGGCATCGGTGTCGGCCGGACCGCGCTGATCGCGGAAAAGTTGGGTGAACAGCGCTTCGAGGGCCTGCTGTTCAGGCTCCGACGACGGGCCCGTGCCGGGGTAGGTGAGGTCGCAGGCGAAGAACGACACGCCCTCCAACCCCCAGCGCCAACTGGCATTGCGATTCAGGTCGATCCCAACCTGGCTGCCGGATGACGGGGGAAAGCTGCATGCGCCACCGCTGTTGTTTGCGTT
>JBDSIP010000239.1:0-3108 GCA_039917915.1 Thermoflexales bacterium | reverse complement strand
AGCTTGCCCTGGACAAGGTGATGGGCCAGTTCCCCGCGCCCAAGGTCGCTGAGCCCGCCCCCGAGGTTGAGGCCGAGCCCGTCGTCGTGGTCGTCGGAGAGCCGGCTGCGCCGGCGGAGGCAGTCGCTGCCCCGGTCGCCGTCGATGAGCCCGTCGATTCGCGAAGCGCCGAGCAGATTTTCAAGGACGCCATGTCTGAAGAGGCGGACAAGGACGATGACGCGCCAGGCAGTCATCCCGCCGTTTCCCGGGCCGGGAAGAAGAAGGAAAAGAAGAAGGGCAAGTCGGGCCGGGAACGCGTGTTAATATTCGACGAAGAATTGGGTCGCATGGTTCCGGCACGGCCGAATCGCGGCGACGAAGAGTTCGATACCGTATAAGTGACGCCCCACGCAAGTTGGGCAACCTGCCGGCCATGGCAAGGATACAAGCACCAAGACAGAAACATGTGCCGATGCGAACCTGCATCGGCACTGGAGAGAAACAGGCCAAGCGCGATATGGTGCGCGTGGTCCGAAGAGAGGATGGTCACATTGTGGTCGACCCGACCGGTAAAGTGCCGGGGAGCCGCGGCGCGTATCTGAGCAAAAGCAGCGCCGCCGCCGAACGGGCGTTCAAGCGCAAAGCGTTTGAGGCCGAGTTCGGCGCCCCGATACCGCCCGAGGATATCGACGCAATTCGGACGTACTTTAGTCAGTTCTAACAGCTGTGTCAGCGCAACGTCGTTTCCGTCATCTTCGCGCCGGGTTTCCGATGAAAACACATCGCTAATCCGGGGTCGATGGCGTGCCCGCTCCGGGCGCGCCTGGATAGGGCGGCAACGCAGGCTGACGAGCCTGCGTTGTTTTTTGTCCGATCCGCGGCGCGAGCAGTGGCCGGGCAGTATGGAGGTCGAGTCTATGGCAACAGTTACAAATCCGCCCAAGCCCGCGAATAGCGGGCCAAGCCGGCCCGCGAGCGCCCCCATTGCGCCGCCGTCCACGGGACCCGCCCGACCGGCTCCTGGTTCCGGCCCCAGCGGCCCGCCGCGCGGCCCGGGACCCGCTGGGTCAGGCGCTGCGCCGCGCTCCCCAACCGGGCGCGTGCTGGGCGGTTCGCGCCCTGCGCCGCGGACAAGCGGCGGCGCGCGCAGCGGACCTCCGCCTCGAGAGCGCAGCCGCGATGGCCGATACCCGCAGCCAGCGCCGCGCGAGAAGCGCGAGATTGAGCTGCCCGACTCGATCACCGTGCGTGAATTGGGGCTGATGATCAACGCCTCGCCGGTTAACATCATTCGCGAATTGATGAACAACGGCGTAATGGCGACCATCAACCAGCAACTCGATTTCGACTCCGCGGCAATTGTTGTTGATGCGTTTGGCTTCACCGCGAAGCAGAAAGAGATCATCGTCCATTCGATTGTGGAAGAGCTCGGCGCCGCCTCGACGGCCGTCGACCCCGCGACAGGCAAGCCCGCGCCCGCGCGCCCGGCCACCCTCCGCTTGCGCATGTTGCAGAAGGAGGGCGATCTGATGAAGGATGCCCGGCCGCCCGTGGTCACCATCATGGGCCATGTCGACCATGGCAAGACCTCGCTGCTGGACGCCATTCGCAGCGCCGACGTTGCGGGCGGCGAAGCCGGTGGCATCACCCAGCATATTGGCGCGTATCAGGTCGAACATGAGGGCCGAAGAATCACGTTTCTCGACACCCCTGGACACGAGGCTTTCACGGCGATGCGCGCCCGCGGCGCCCAGACCACCGATGTGGCCGTTATCGTGGTGGCCGCTGACGATGGTGTGATGCCCCAGACCAAAGAGGCCATCGCCCACGCCCGAGCGGCGCAGGTGCCCATCATCGTCGCCCTGAACAAGGTCGACCGGCCGAATGCCAACCCCGAGCTTGTCAAGAAGGAATTGATGGAGTCCGGCCTGACCCCCGACGACTGGGGTGGCGACACCATGGTCGTGCCGGTCTCGGCCAAGCTCAAGAGCGGCATCGCCGACCTGCTCGAGGCGATCCTGTTAACCTCGGAGTCGTTGACAACGATCAAGGCCACCGCCGACCGCTCCGCGGTTGGGACCGTCATCGAGTCCTCGCTCGACAAGCAGCAAGGCGCTCGCGCAACGGTCCTGATTCAAAACGGCACCCTCAATCTCGGCGACGCCTTTGTGGCCGGCAAAGTTCACGGCCGCATTCGCGCCATGTTCGACTTCCGCGGGCATCGGATCAAGAAGGCCCTGCCCTCGACGCCGGTCAGCATCACGGGTCTGTCCGAAGTGCCGGCCGCCGGCGACATCTTCGAGGTTGTCGAGGACGATCGCTCCGCGCGCGCGCTTTCAGCCCAGCGCATGCTCGCCGACAAGACCACCACGCGGGGTCCGTCGCGCGCGACGACCCTCGATCAGTATTTCGCACGGGCAAAGGAAGGCAAGTCCAAGAAGCTGTATCTCATCGTCAAAGCTGACAACCAGGGCTCGCTCCCGCCAATTGTTGAGATGCTGAACAAGGTCGACGCGGGCGAAGGCGAGGTCCGGCTCGACATCATCCAGGCGTCGACGGGCGCCGTGACCGAAACGGACGTCGATCTGGCCATCGCGTCGGGAGCCGTCATCCTGGGCTTCGAGACGACGATGGACAGCGCCGCAAAGCGCAAGGCCGAAGCCAACGGCGTCGACGTGCGCTTCTACAACATCATCTACAAGCTGATTGAGGACATCGAGCTGGCCCTGAAGGGCATGCTCGCGCCAAAGGTGGTCGAGAAGATCGTCGGCACGGCCGAAGTGAAACAGCTCTTCAAGATTCCCAAGGTCGGCTTCATCGCCGGCTCAATCGTTCGAAGCGGCGTCGCCCAGCGCAACGCGCGCGCGCGTGTGCTGCGGGCGGGCGTCGCCATTCACACCGGCCCGGTCGGCTCGCTCAAACGCCTGACCGAAGACGTGCGCGAAGTTCGGGCCGGGCTCGAATGCGGGATCATGGTCGAGGACTTCGAGTGCAAACCCGGTGACGTGATCGAATTCGTGGTCGAAGAAACCGAAGCCCGCTAGAAAAATACCCATATTCCTGAGTCGATATCCCCCGCCCCGGCGTAGGCCGGGGCGGGGGATATCGACTCAGGAAAAAACGGCT
>JBDSIP010000238.1:0-4390 GCA_039917915.1 Thermoflexales bacterium | reverse complement strand
AGCGCTTCCGGCGCCTGGACGGAGTTGCCGCTGATATCGTGCAAACGCACGAGTTTGGTGGCGGTCGCCTGGGCATCGACCGTCAGTGGCGCGGCGAACACCAGCGCCAGCGCCAAGGTCATCGTGAGAGTTTTTCCGGGATTGCGCATGTAAGCTCCAGATCGAAAGTTGCGGTGTGTTGGCCTTGCATCAACGGCAGCCAACGGGTTCCTCGCCGTTGTAACACAACTCGGCGTCGTTGCCACCCGGACCATCGATTGCCAGTTTCTTGATCGATTTTGTTTCGAGATAGGCCAGAACGACCATGTCGCGCGCCTGGCCGGAGGGGATCTTTGGCACGAACGACGGTCCAATGCCGTCGATACAGGCCGTCACAGCTTGCCCATTCACATCAAGGAATCGGGCGAAAAGGCCCTCCAGGGCCGCGGGGCCCGGATTGCTGAGCCGGACCGTGATCTTGAACCGAAACCCTCGGCCGCGGTCGTTCCGAATGTCGTCACAACGCGTTGGAGACGGTGGTCTGCCCCACTCCTCGTATCCACCCCGCCCAAGCGCATCAAGCCTGGGCGCCTGAGTGATTGGCGCGACCGTGGCGGATGGGGTCGCCGACGAAGCCGCGGTCGGACCCTGGGTTGGGCGCGACGTGCTGATGATGTCGGGCACAAGTGTGGAGGTCGCAATTGGCAAATAGGGATCGAGCGTCGACGTGGCCACGACCCCTTGCGCACTGGTGGTCGCCGTGGCTGGCGTGGTTGTTCCCCCGGCAATCGGCGTTGGGGCACTCGTCACTGCTGCAGATTGCGTGACCCGAGGGGACGCCTGGGACCCAGCCGTCTGGGTGACTGGTACCGAATCTGGTGGGCGCATACCCCCCGCCAGCGCCAGCGAAATCGCGCTAAACGCCAGGAGCGCGGCCAGCACGACAGCCGGCACAAGCCAACCGGAGCGGCGCCTGGTCGCCGGTCCTGGCCTGGCAAGCGGCGGGGCCGCCACAGCCTGAGCAGAACGGGTCAACGCCTCGAAATACGCATTGGCAAACGCCCCGGCGTTGGGGTAGCGCTCGCCAGGAGCCTTGTTCAGCGCGCGCATCACCGCGGCCGCGATCGGACGTGGCACATCCGGCGCAACCAGCCTGATATCAGCGGGCGTCTCGTTGATGTGCTTGTACATCACCGCAACGTCGATCTGCGCAACAAACGGTGGTCGACCGGTCAGGGCCTCATAAGCCGTGACTCCCATTGAATAGACATCGCTCGCCGGGCCCATCGCGCCGAGCCGAACATCCGCCTGCTCAGGCGCCATGTACGTTGCTGAACCGGGGCGATTCGTCGTCGTCATGGTCATGTTGCCGGTGACGGCGGACTTAGCGATGCCGAAGTCGGCCAGATACGCCCGGCGGTCCACCGCGCGCAACAGAATATTCCCAGGCTTGATGTCGCGATGAATGATGCCGCGCTGATGAACGGCATCCAGGGCGGCCCCAATATCCCGCAGGATCGGATACAGATCGCGTGGCGATATCCGCACGGGATTTCCGTACGAGTCGCGCATCATCTGCTGGAGTGAGCGCCCTTCAATGAACTCGGTCGCAAAATAGGGCACGCTGTGGCCGTCGCTGAACTCCCCAGCCCGGTCCGCCGGGCACTCGCCGCCCGGGTCAATGATGCGGACGATATTGGGGTGAAGCGGTTGCTGGCGCGGTTCCAGGAGAAATCGGCGGCGCTGATCGGCGCTGCCCAACAAGTCCTTGTTGAGTACTTTGAGGCATACCGTACGGCCCTGCGGGTCAAGCGCGCGAAAAACCGTGCTCTGGCCACCCTGGCCGATGCGATTTATCAGTGAGTACGGTCCGAATCGCTCTTGCAGCATCATGTTCGATTGTGCCACACCCCAGGCTCCGCGCTATGGCCTGTCCCGCACCTCAAGCCGATATGGCACGACCACCGGAGCCGCATAGGCGTAGACGAATACGCGGTATTTGTCCGTTACCGCCGGCGTGAAGATGATCTGCTCGGCCCCCTGGCCATAGTCATCTGACCTCGCGAAGTGGGCGGTGCTAATAACCAGGCCGAGGTAAAGATCCAGATCGCCGGGAGCCGAGAATAGCGCGGTTGGGGTCAACCCGCCGGATAACGTAATTGTGTATAGCACGCCGCCCTGCAAGGTCATCGTGAAGTAGTCGCGCTGGTCAATCGTGCCGGTGTTCGTCACGACAGTTCCGAAGATTGCACGATTGAGGCCGGGCAGCGGCTTTGCAGTCGGGAGGGTATCGTTTGGTTCGAGGCAGTCCGCGCCAAACTCGGCGCAGGCCGGGTAATTGCGCAGGATGAGCGGCAAAAAGGCGAAGCCCGGCGACGCTGTTGCGGTCGCGGTGGCAGTGCGGGTTGGTGTCGGCGTTCGAGTGGCCGTGGCCGTGGCTGTCGGCGTCGAGGTGAGGGTCGGCGATGGGCCGGCGGTGGGCGTTAAAGTGGTCGTTGGCGTAGACGTCGCAGTCGCGGTCGGTGTCATGGTTGGGCCAATGGTCGGCGTTGGCGTGCTGGTTGGCGTCAAGGTTGGAGTTGGTGTCGCTGTGGGGGTTGACGTCGACGCGGGCGTTGAGGTCGGTGTGGGCGTAACGGTTGGCGCGGCGCAGGTATAGGTCCGCGACACGATCAGAGAGGCCCGGACCAGAATGCCGATGTCACCTGTCGCCAGGTCATAGGCGCACAGGTGCCAAACTCCGGTTGACGGGTTGCTGATGTAGCCGGCAAACGACGCGAGGCCGCCCGCGCCATCTGGAGCCGGCGAATACAGACACAAACCATCCGATTGACAAACAACATCGTTGGACGAGCCAGCCGCCCCCATTGCCTCGGCGCTGGTCGTCATGCCATCGGCAAAGGTGATGGGCGAGCTCGAAGCCAGATTCATCAAACTTAAGCCTCCGTTGGGCTGATTGAGCACGGTCAATGTCACACCGCTGGGCGACACAAGCGAGAACTTAAGATCGCCCACCCAGGTGTGGTCAGCAGCGATCGACAGGCTGACGCTCTGGACGGTCCCCTCGCTGATGGCCGGGAAGTTGGCGCAAACACCGACGGTAGAGTCGTCCGGAATACTCACATTTGGCAGGGCGACAACCACATCCTCGGCATAACACCCAGCCTCCGGTCCGTAACTTGCCAGCCCCGTTGCCCCGGGCTTTTCGTCGGCGTTGACGGTCCGATTGCCCAGCCACAGGCTGACCGCGCCAATCGCTATTGCCGTAAGCAGCACCTTGAACCAGATACGCAGTTTCATATCGTCACACTCCGCTTTCCCCGAGACAAAATCATCTGTGGGTATTGTAGCGAAACACACAGTTTTTTGGCGGGCGGATCCTGCCCCGCTTCGCCAGACGAGTTCAGGGCCTGTCCCTCACCTCGAGCCTGTAGGACGCCGGAGATACCGGGGTGTGAAATGCGTATGCGAGCAAATATTACTGCCCGGATGCGGGTGCCACAAATGAGATCGCGTCCGCGACGGAACCATAGCCGGCCGAAGACGCAAGTGGGGGGACCGACGCGTCGTAGAGATAGAGATCGGCATCATTCGGGCCGGCGCAGGTTGAACCCGACGCTGGACCACCCGCCAACGTCATGTTGTAGCGTTTGTTCATGACCAACGTCACGACAAAGCAGTCATAGGCATCAGCCGTGGCCGTAAACACGGTGCCGAAATAGGGTCGGTTCAGATCGCTCAGGACCACAGCCAGGGCGAGTGTGCCATTGGGTTCGGCGCAGTCGCTGCCGCTGACGGCGCACATCGGATCGTTCTTGTTGATGCTCGGGAGGAATTCTTTCCAGACAGACTGCCGGGCGGCACGCGGCATGAAAAGCCTCGCCGGCAATGGACTCCTGGCAATGCTGGGCAGGTATGAGATGCGCGAGTCGGCGACACCGTTCACCTGCGGGTGAGGCGCGCCCGCGTCCGGCAAGGCGGATGACGTCAAAATTACCTCACCCACCTGCCCGGCCGCAACCCGATGCAAGCCAGGTCAAGGCACGTCGTGCCCCATCATGCGTCATAACGTCGATTATCCGCAGCCCGGCCGCATCGTCATGGATTCGATCGCTGAGGCGGCTTTGTCGACGTCGGCGGCGCGGATGTTGGCGGCGGCGGCAAAGGCGTATTCGACGGTGGCGGCGGCGGCAAAGGCGTATTCGACGGTGGTATCGGCAGCGGAGGCGTAAACGTCGGTAGCACGGGCGTGGAGGTCGGCGCCGCGCCCGTAGTCGCCGTCGGTTGGGCGCCGGACGGCGTGGACGTCGGCTGCGCTGGCGGGCTGGTTGGCGCTGGGCCGCCCCCCGGGTTATTCGACGGTGTGGCCGTTGCTGCTTCGGGCTGCGGAGTCGCGGAAATTGCGGTCGCA